>JAUNUB010000111.1 GCA_030538375.1 Moraxella sp.
TTCAACAGTATGATGTGGTGATCGTCGGTGGCGCAATGAGCGGCTGTTGTCTTGCCTTAGCACTCACACAGGCTTTGCCTCAATTACGCCTTGCAATTATCGAGAAAAATCCGCCGCAAGCGGCTAATCCGCGACAACAAAAGTGCGGTTTTGACGCTCGCAGCATTGCCTTGTCCCATGGCAGTTGTCACAAATTGCACCAAATTCGCCTTGATTGCAACACAACGTTGTGGCAAAAAATCGCACCGTTGGCAGAAGATATTCAGCAGATCCATATTTCCGATTGCGGGCATTCCGGCTTAGTCGAGCTGTTGGCGCAAGAACTCAATCTCAGCCGTTTGGGCGCGGTGGTTGAGTTGTCAGCCGTCGGCGGCGTGTTGCTAAAGGCGATTGCGCAGCAGCCGAATATCGACTATCTCGCCCCCCGCACCGTCACGCAAATTGAACGCGCCACAGAAAAAGTCGCTTTACAGTTAAGCAATCAGCAACGCCTTGAAACCGCACTTTTGATTGCCGCCGACGGCACACAGTCGGCAGTTGCCAAACAGTGCGGCATTCAGTATCAGATCTTAAACGATTACCAGCAAAGTGCGGTTATCGCCAATGTCAAAACTGCGCAAGCCCATCACGGACGCGCCTTTGAACGTTTTACCGCGCAAGGTCCGCTCGCACTGTTGCCGCTGAAAAATAATCTGCTGTCGTTGGTGTGGTGCGTCAAACAGGCGGACGAGTTAATCGCATTGGACGATCAGGCTTTTTTACACCGTTTGCAACAGCAATTCGGCTGGCGATTGGGTCGGTTTGAGCAGATCGGCAAACGGCTGGCATATCCGTTAGCGTTACAGCAAGCCGATAGCGCAATTCATCACCGCTTGGCATTAATCGGCAATGCGGCGCAAACCTTGCACCCGATTGCCGGACAGGGTTTTAATTTGGGCTTACGTGATGTGGCGGAACTCGCCAAAGTACTGGTTGAAGCGCATCAGCAGGGACAAGATTTGGGCGAAAGTGCGGTTTTGCAAAGTTATCAGCAACAGCGACAAGCGGATCAGCATAACATCATCCATTTGACCGACGGCTTAGTCACAACCTTTGCCAACGATCTGTTGCCAATGCAAATCGGGCGCAACCTGGGTTTGTTGGGGCTGGCACACAGTCGTGCACTGCGACAACAATTTATTAAACCGACATTGGGTTGGGTGTAGTTTATATTTCAAGCACAACCGCTTAGGTTACAAAACACGGAGCTATAGACCTAATATGAAAAGTACGGATATTATCATTATCGGCGGCGGTATGGTCGGCTTGGCGGTTGCGGCGGCACTTGCCGACAGCCCGTGTCAAATCACAATAGTGGAAGGCTACCCGCCGACGGAACAATCCATCGCCGATGTCAGCAATCGGGTCAGCGCGCTTACGCTCTCCACGCAAAAAATGTTACAACAATTCGGTGTATGGCAGGCGTTAAAGCAAGGGCGCAGTTGTGCCTATCAACAGATGGAAGTGTGGGAAAAAGACAGCTTTGCCAAAATTGGTTTTGATTGCCACTCGCTCGGGCTGGATCAACTGGGTTATATCGTCGAAAACAGCCTGATTCGTTACCAACTGTGGCAGAAAGTGGTGCAACAAGCCAATGTGGAAATTATCAACGCCAAGCCCAAAAGTGCGGTTTGCAATGCGCAATGTGCGGTGGTTACCCTCGATGACGGTTCGATGTTGATGGCAAAATTGCTGGTCGGCGCAGACGGCGCAAATTCATGGCTGCGACAACAAGCGGATATTCCGCTGAATTTCCGCGATTACGGACACCACGCTTTGATCTGCAATGTGGAAACCGCCGAACCGCACTTGCACAGCGCGCGCCAAATTTTCAGTGCTGACAGCATCTTGGCATTTTTACCGCTCCAGCAACCGCACTTGTGTTCGATTGTCTGGTCACAACCGCCGGAACTGGCGGAACAGCACCGACAAATGGACGATGAAGCATTTAATAAAGCCTTAAATATCGCCTTTGACAACCGTCTGGGTTTGTGTCGCGTGGTCGGCAAACGCCAAACCATTCCGCTCACCGCCCGCTATGCGCGCGACTTTGTCAAACAGCGGATTGCCTTGGTCGGCGATGCCGCCCACACCATTCACCCTCTCGCCGGTCTCGGGGTCAATCTCGGTTTTATGGACGCAATGGCATTGGCGCAAGAGGTTGAAAAAAATCTGCTGCACGGCATGGACATCGGCGAACTGCGCTATCTGCGCCACTACGAACGCTGGCGCAAAAGCGAAGCGGTAAAAATGCTCGCCGCCATGCAGGGCTTTAAATCGCTGTTTAATGATCCTAATCCGCTGAAAAAACTGGCACGCGGCATCGGCATGAATCTGACCGACCATCTACCGCTGATCAAAGACCGCCTCATGGCACAAGCGTTAGGCTTAGAAGGCGATCTGCCGCAGAAAATCAAACAAATGCCGAATGATATGTTGATTTTTAGTTGAAGGAATATTGAATGCCTGTCATATTATTTATGAAAACGCAATCATATTACTGGAGGCATGGAATGACTATTTCGGCTAAAAATATCAAATTTGACGATGACACGATGTGGGTTGAATTGAGTGATGCCAGAACAATTGGCGTGCCTTTAGTTTGGTTTCCTAAATTACTGAATGCGAATAAATCGGAGCTCAAAAACTACGAATTTAGTAAACGCGGCATTCACTGGGAACAACTTGATGAAGATATTTCAGTTGAAGGGTTGCTTGCCGGGCGTGGGGATTTAACCCATAACTACCATCTCGTTGCCTAAACCTATTTTTCAATAATCAAAAAAGTGCGGTTTCTCTCTCAAGAAAACCGCACTTTGAGTCTTAAAACTTATTCAAGCGTTCGCTTTCGTCCATTTGGCTGAAAATATAAAACAGCGTGTCAAAATGTGCTTCTTTTCTCCCGTCTAAAAAATCACTTTTTCCTAACTGATAACCAACAATAATCATACTGTCCCGCTCTTTCACAAAATAGACGGTATTTTGCTGTGTTTTCGTGCGGATAAAAATTTTATAACTGGTGAAGCCAGCTCCGCTTTTCACCTGATTAAACAATGGGTTGTTGAGCTTTTCGATGACCGCTAACCGGCTTGATTCGCTAAAAACTTCATAAAAAATGGTTCGGGTGAATTTATTCAAAAAACCAATTTTTATCATACCAAATCACCATCACGATAGTCCATCATGTCAAGCAACTCCTGCTTACTTTTGGCTTGGTGATAGCGTTTCATCTCTTCCGCTGTAACATAGTCTGTCAAGTGCGGTCTAGTGGCAAAAAAAGCGAGACTTTGCTGAATTTGCTGCTGTTCTTCTTTATTGCAAGCATAGGTTGCAAGCGTTTCTTCTTGCACCTGTGCCGCCTTTTCCAAGATCAAATTTTTGATAAATTCTTTCATCGAAATATCTTGCTTAAAGGCAAAATCTTTCACAATGCGAAAGGTTTCCAAATCTAAGGAAACATTCAATTGTTTAGTTTGTTGAGTGTGATGTGCCACACTGTCTTGATACGCGCTCATTTAAAATGCCCTCAGTAGCAACCTAGTTTACTAGGATAATATTTTACTATTTTAACTGAAACCCAATAATAAAAACAGGTTAAAACATAAACAAAAAGTGCGGTTTCTCTCTCAAGAAAACCGCACTTTGTCTTAGATTTGAATTAAATTGATGTTAGATAATCGCGTAAGCTAAGGTGTAACCCACGAAACAAGCAACCACCACGCCGATTAAACCGGGCACCATAAAGCTGTGGTTGAAGTAGTATTTGCCGATTTTAGTTGTACCTGTCACGTCAAAGTTCACCGTGGCGATGTCTGACGGATAATTCGGGATAAAGAAATAGCCGTAGGTTGCCGGTAACAAACCGATTAACAACGGTGCAGGCAAGCCGATAGCGAGACCGACCGGTAACATCATGCGCCCAGTTGCCGCTTGACTGTTGATTACGACGGAAACTGCAAACAGCGCAAAAGCAAACGTCCACGGATAGGCTTCCACCATTTCGGTTACGCCAGCTTTAAATGACGGCATCGCATATTGGAAATAGGTGTCGCTCATCCATGCGATCCCAAAGATCGCAATCATTGCCACCATGCCAGATTTAAACACCACGCCATTTGGCACGGTTTGCGGATTGGTTTTGGTTGCGATCAGGATAATACCGCCGAACGCCAACATCATCATCTGAATGATAATCCCCATGGAAATCGCTTTTTTGCCCTCTTCAATCGTCCGAATTTCAGGGAAGACGGCGACAATCACGATAATCACCAACGCCAAAAGGAACAGCAATACCGCATTGCGTGCGGAACTTGGCAGCAATTCGTTCAAGGTAGTGCTGGTGGTGTTGGCGATGCGCTCTTTCCAAACCGGATCTTGTAGGCGGCGTTGATATTCCGGATCGTCTTTCAGTTCTTTACCACGGCGCAAGCTGTAAAGTGACAATGCAAGCGTACCCGCTAAGGTTGCAGGAATGGTGACGGCAACAATACTGAGCAAACTGACGTGTTCATAACCCGGTAATTCAACGATTTGGGTTAAATAGTAAACCACCGCCGCTGAAATCGGGCTCCCCGTAATCCCCAATTGCGAGGCTACTGAAGCCGCTGCCATCGGACGTTCCGGACGAATACCATTTTTCAACGCCACATCACCGATAATCGGCATAATGGTATAAACTGCGTGCCCTGTACCGAGCATTAAGGTCATAGTGTAAGTCACCAGTGGTCCTAAGATTGTGACCATTTTCGGGTTACGGCGCAGAATTTTTTCCGCAATTTGCAGCATATATTTGAGACCGCCTGCCGCTTCCAAAATGGCAGCACAGGTAACCACGGCAATAATAATCAACATCACATCAATCGGTGGCGACGACGGCGGCATACGGAAGATAAAGACTTCAATCAGTAAACCGATACCGGACACAACCCCAAGACCAACCCCACCAAAGCGGCTACCGATATAGAGCATGATCAAGAGAAATAAAAACTCCAAGTACAGCATAAATTTTCCTTGTAATAAGATGAATAATCGAGGCTATGATATGAAATCCCTGTGCGCAAACAAGTGTAAATTAGTGAAGTTTTGACTTAGCTCACTCTTTTTGAGTACAAGATACATTTTGATTGCAGAATAATCCCATTCCAATAACATTTGGCTAACGATTGCTAATATTCAGGCATAAAAAAACGGAAGATCGCGATCTTCCGTTGTCTTGCTATTTAAAGTACGGTTTACAGAATATCCAACAATTCCACTTCAAATACTAAGGTGCTGAATGGCGGAATTGACGCGCCTGCGCCGCGCTCGCCGTAAGCAAGATTGTGTGGAATGGTTAAACGCCATTTTGAGCCGACCGGCATCATGGATAGGGCTTCAACCCAGCCGCTAATCACGCCGCTGACCGGAAATTCCGCCGGCTGTCCGCGTTGTACCGAGCTGTCAAACACCGTGCCGTCAATCAGGCTACCGGTGTAATGCACCCGCACTTTGTCTTGGCGGCTTGGCACTGCGCCGTTGCCTTCGACCAACACTTCATATTGCAAGCCGCTTTCGGTTTCTTTCACGCCCGCCGCTTTTTTGTTTTCAGCTAAAAATTCGTTACCGGCTTGTTCGATTTCTTTAAATTGCGCGCGTTGCAATTCTTCCGCTTGCTGTTGCATTTGTTGTAACGCCGTACTCACCGCTTGCAGATCAACCGCCGGTGCATTTTGTTGTAGTGCGTCATAGATCCCTTTTGCAACGGCTTCAACATTGATATTTAAACCACTTTGCAACAGTTGTTGCCCCATTTGTAAGCCAATGCCATAGCTGCCTTGTTGTTCGGTGCTGTCCAGTTTAACTTGTGCAAAAAATTGTTCGCTCATTGTGTTTTCCTATTATTGATAAAAAATTAAATTTCAGATTGCGGCTGTGCGGTTGCTGGCATTCCCGTTGCAGACATAGCTGTTTGAGACATGGCTGCGCCCATTTGTACCGCACTTCCGGCTTGTAGCTCAGTCAAGAAATCCAGTTTGTCCGCTTGAAACAGGTTAATCACGGTTGAACCCAAACGGAATGCGCCCATTTCCTCGCCTTTTTTCAACTGTACCGCACTTTGCCCTTCGCTTGGATAGTCCCAACTTTGGATTTTGCCTGTGCGCGGCGGATTGATAATCCCAGCCCACACCGTGCTGATACTGGCGGTGATGGTTGCGCCAACCAAAATCTGCACCATTGCGCCGAACGGCGTATCAAAGTAGCAGATCACGCGCTCGTTGCGTGCAAACAGATTTGGAATATGCTGCGCTAAGAACGGATTGACCGAAAACAGATCGCCCGGCACATACACCATTTTGCGCAACACGCCGTCACACGGCATATGCACGCGGTGATAATCCCGCGGTGATAAATAAGTGGTGACGAATTTGCCGTTTTCAAATAGCGGGGTTAATGTTTCGTCTTGTGCCAACAAATCGGCTAAGCTGAAAAAATGCCCTTTGGCTTGGAATAATTGTCCGTTGGCGATCGCGCCCAA
>JAUNUB010000112.1:0-3326 GCA_030538375.1 Moraxella sp.
GTGACGAATTTACCGTTTTCAAATAACGCCACTCCTGTTTCATCTTGCGCCAATAAATCGGCAAGGCTGAAAAAATGCCCTTTGGCTTGGAATAATTGTCCGTTGGCGATCGCGCCCAATTCACTGATCCGTCCGTCCGCCGGAAAGCAAACCGCACTTGAGTTGCCATCAATTGGGCGTGCGTCGGCTTTTAACGGGCGAATAAAAAATTCGTTAAACGAGGCATATTGCTTCGGCTCGGATTTTTCCGCTTCTTGCAGGTTAATTTTATATTTAGCACTAAAGGCTTTAATCGCCAAATGGGTCACTGCGCCCCACTGTTTTTCGGCAAACCAACCCGCCAGACGGGTCAGTGCAAGTTGCGGCACAAGGTATTGCAACGCCACTTTTAAGTGTAGCCAATACCGATTTTTTGTCGTTTCAATTGTCATAAATCGTCTCTCGTTGATCATCGCCTTCCGCGGCGAACGGCGGATTATAGCAACTTTCACCGCTTTAAGCATTAAAATCGCGCAAGTGCGGTTTTCCCAAATAAAGAACGAAAAAAGTTGGCAAAAAAAGTATAATTCCTTTTGACTATTTTGGTCTGTACAGTTAATATGCGCTCCCTATGCAAAAGGTTAAACTTCCCCTGACTGTCGATCCGGTCAAAGACGCTCAACGCCGTTTGGATTATGTAGGCTACTACGCACCAAACCAGTTGCAACGCTTGCAGGCTTCGGTGAGTCGTGTGCTGAATGAGGCACAAGTTACATTGTCGTTTTCAATCGATCCGCAACGATTGGTGGTGATGAAAGGTCACGCAACCGTCGAGGTGGAGCTGATTTGTCAGCGTTGTGATAAGCCTTTTACTGTGACATTGGACAGTGAATTTTGCTACAGTCCGGTGTCCAATATGGATCAAGCAGATCTGTTACCTGAAATTTATGAGCCGATTGAATTTAATGAATTCGGTGAAATTGATTTACGCGATGTGGTGGAAGACGAATTGATGCTTTCCCTGCCTCTGGTAGCAATGCACGATCCTGAACACTGTGAAGTGTCCGTGGCTGAACAGGTCTTTGGCGAATTGCCTGCAGAAGCAGAAAAACCAAACCCGTTCGCTGTATTAGCTAATTTAAAGCGAAAATAATTTAGGAGTATAGCCAATGGCTGTTCAACAAAACAAAAAATCTCGTTCACGTCGTGATATGCGTCGTTCTCACGATGCCCTGACTACTGCTGCGGTTTCCGTTGATAAAGAAACCGGCGAAACCCATTTACGCCACCACGTAACTGCTGACGGTTACTATCGTGGTCGTAAAGTGATCAACAAGTAATCTTTATTACTGTTGTTGCTTTAAGGTAAGCAGTTGAATCGTCTAACCTTGGCGTTAGATGTAATGGGCGGGGACTTTGGTCCCCGTATTACTATCCCGGCAAGCCTACAAGCGTTGGAACGCGATCCAATGCTCGACTTTCTGCTGTTTGGCGACAGCCGACAAATTTCCCCCTATCTTGCAAATCTTTCCCCTGCGTTACAGCAGCGGATCAGCCTTCATCACTGCGAACGTGTGATCAAAAACGAGCACGGGCTTTCCCATGCGTTGCGCCGTAGTAAAGGCAGTTCAATGCGTTTGGCGATTGAAGCGGTACGCGATCAGCGGGCGCAAGCCTGTGTCAGTGGCGGCGATACCGCTGTGTTGATGGGATTGGCAAAAGTGTTGTTACAACCGTTGCAGGGCATTCAGCGTCCGGCATTGGTTTCAACCATTCCGACCATCAACGGCAAACAAAGTATTATGCTCGATTTAGGCGCGAATATTGAATGTTCGGCAGAAGTGCTGTTTCAATTTGCACAGATGGGCGCGATTTTGGCGGAAAACCGCTTTGATTTGGTTTATCCGCGCGTTGCCTTGCTAAATATCGGCATTGAAGAGTTGAAAGGGCTGAAAAATATTCGTGATGCGGCGGAACAAATTCAACAGCAGACGCAACTCAATTATATCGGCTATCTTGAAGGCAATCGCCTGTTGAATCATGATGCGGATGTGATTGTCTGCGACGGTTTTGCCGGCAACATCGCCTTGAAAACCTTAGAAGGCGCAGCGAAAAATCTGTTTAACTTAGTTAAAAATGGCAACGGTAACAACAGCCGCCCGACAGGGTGGAAAACCGCACTTAAAAAACTGGCTGCCCCCTGCGGCAAATACCTATTAAAAAAATATTGTCCGCAGTTGAGCCAGTTTAATCCGGACAAATATAACGGCGCGTCCCTGTTAGGGTTAAATTCTGTGGTGGTGAAAAGCCACGGCAGCGCCAATCAAGCGGCTTTTTTATATGCGATTCAGCAAGCGGCATGGCAAGTGCGGTCGGAGATTCCGACAAAAATCGCAAGCGGGTTAAACCGCAATCTGAACGCGACAATTCCCCCTTTTGTCCCCCAGAAAGAACAATAATATTCACACATAATGAGATGGTTATGTTTAGTAAAATTTTAGCTACCGGCAGTTATTTACCGGCAAAAATCAGAACCAATGCTGATTTGGAAAAAATGGTGGATACCTCCGATGAATGGATTACCACCCGCTCCGGCATCAAAGAGCGACGGATTGCTGCCGAAGACGAAACCGTGGCAACCATGGGCTTTGCGGCGGCGCAACACTGTTTTGCCGAGGCAAAAATCAATCCGAATGAGATTGATCTGGTGTTGGTTGCCACCACTAGCAGCTCGCATGCGTATCCGAGTGCCGCTTGTCAAATTCAAGGTATGCTGAATATCGACGATGCGATTGCATTTGATGTGGCTGCCGCCTGTAGCGGCTTTGTGTATGCGTTAAGCGTTGCCGATCAATTTATCCGCAGCGGCATGGTGAAAAAAGCCCTTGTGATCGGCTCAGACATCAACTCGCGCAATCTGGACGAGCAAGATCGTAGCACCGTGATTTTATTCGGTGACGGCGCAGGCGCGGTGATTTTAGAAGCCAGCGAACAGCAAGGGATTATCTCGACCCACCTGCATTCCAGTGCGGACAAAGGCGATATGCTGATTCTGCCGAAAGCAGAACGCGGCACGCAACAATCCGGCTTTATTCAAATGCAAGGCAATGAAACCTTTAAACTGGCAGTGCGCGAATTGTCCAATGTGGTGGAAGAAACCTTACAAGCCAATAACTTAGATAAAAAAGCGATTGACTGGCTCGTACCACACCAAGCCAATTTACGCATTATCGCGGCGACGGCAAAAAAATTAGACATGGATTTGTCGCAAGTAGTGATCACCTTGGATCGCTACGGCAACACCAGTGCCGCCACTATTCCGGTCGCATTGGACGAAGCCGTGCGCG
>JAUNUB010000112.1:3345-6474 GCA_030538375.1 Moraxella sp.
AATTCAGCGCGGACAATTATTGTTATTAGAAGCCTTTGGCGGCGGTTGGACTTGGGGATCGGCGTTAGTCCGTTTTTAACCCAACCGCACTTTAGAGTGAAAGAATTTAATTAAGTCGTAAAAGCAGGTATAAAAAATGAAAAAATTTGCAATGGTGTTCCCCGGACAAGGTTCGCAAGCCATCGGTATGTTAGCTGATCTAGCCACGCAATTTCCGATTGTGGAACAAACGTTTAAGCAGGCTTCCGAAGCTCTCGGTTATGATTTATGGCAGTTAGTGCAACAGGGCGAAGCGGAAGAATTGAACCAGACTTGGCGCACGCAACCGGCATTATTGGCGGCTTCCGTGGCGATTTACCGCACTTGGCAACAACAATATCCTGATTTGAAACCGGAAGTGATGGCAGGGCACAGTTTAGGCGAATTTTCTGCGCTAGTCTGTGCCGAGGTGCTGGATTTCCAAGAAGCGATTAAACTGGTCGAACTGCGTGGTCGCTTAATGCAAAAAGCCGTTCCGGCAGGCACGGGCGCGATGTATGCGATTATCGGTTTAGACAACCAAGCGATTATCGACGCTTGCGCGCAAGCGGCACAGGGCGATGTGGTTTCGGCGGTCAATTTCAATTCTCCGGGGCAAGTGGTAATTGCCGGCAATAAAGATGCGGTAGAACGTGCGGCGGCGTTGTGCAAAGAAGCCGGCGCAAAACGCGCGCTGCCATTAGCAGTGAGCGTGCCGTCCCATTGTGCTTTGATGAAACCGGCGGCGGATCAACTGGCAGTGGCGTTAGAATCTATCACCTTTAAGCAACCGACCGTGGCGGTGATTAATAATGTTGATGTCAAACAAGAAAAAGACGCGGACGACATTCGTAGTGCATTAGTTCGCCAACTTTACAGTCCGGTGCGTTGGACCGAAAGCGTGGAAAAAATGGCAACGGCAGGCGTGCAAATCCTGTTTGAAATCGGACCAAATAAAGTGCTGACTGGCTTAACCAAACGAATTGATAAAGCCTTAGATGCGCACGCTGTCAATGATGTGGCTTCATTAAGTGCGGTTATTGATCTTATTCAAGAGTAAGAAGTACCCCAAACCAAAGAGGAATGTTTATGCAAGGTAAAATTGCGTTAGTTACAGGCGCAAGTCGTGGCATTGGTAAAGCGATTGCCGAAGAACTTGTTGCGAAAGGTGCAACCGTGATCGGCACAGCCACCAGTGAAGCAGGTGCGGAAGCGATTTCAGCTTATCTAGGCGAGCACGGCAAGGGTTTAGTCTTGAATGTGAGCGAAATCACTTCTATCGAGCAAGCCTTAGCGCAAATTAAAGCGGAATTCGGCGAGATTGATATTTTAGTCAATAACGCAGGGATTACGCGCGATAATCTGTTAATGCGCATGAAAGAAGAAGAGTGGAATGACATTATCGATACCAATTTGACCTCGGTTTTCCATTTATCCAAAGCGATGTTGCGTAGCATGATGAAAAAACGCTACGGGCGTATTATCACCATCGGTTCGGTAGTCGGTTCTTCCGGCAATCCGGGACAAGCGAACTATTGCGCAGCGAAAGCCGGTTTAATCGGGTTCTCTAAAGCATTGGCGCAAGAAGTTGCCTCGCGCGGCATCACCGTCAATGTGGTTGCACCGGGCTTTATCGCCACCGATATGACCCACGCCCTGACCGAAGAGCAAAAACAGAGCATTTTAGTCAATGTACCTGCCGGCAAACTGGGCGAAGCAAAAGACATCGCCAAAGCGGTCGCATTTTTGGCTTCGGAAGATGCAGGCTATATCACTGGCACGACATTGCACGTAAACGGCGGACTTTACATGAGCTAATCCCTCGGGCGACAGTTACTCGGTTTATCGCTTTCCGTAAAATCGGACTATTTAAGATAAATAGATGACAACGCCATTGGGTCAATGCTAAAATCTGCCACGGTATAACAATCTTGGTTGTACGCTGTTTTGTCAAAGCGGCTTAAAAGAGCGGTATAGCCAAATTTTGTCATAGTATGTTTTATCAAAACAGTTATCCGATTTCGGCTTGGTATCCGTAATCAATCGCTGTTGTGGTTTAGATAAAACATACCATTTTCACCTTAATCGCTATGGCGATATTTAAAACATAGGAAATTTAAAAATGAGTATTGAAGAACGCGTAAAAAAAATCATTGTTGAACAATTAGGCGTTAAAGAAGACGAAGTAAAATCTGAAGCGTCATTCGTTGAAGATTTGGGTGCGGACTCTTTAGATACAGTTGAATTAGTAATGGCTTTAGAAGAAGAGTTCGATATCGAAATCCCTGACGAAGAAGCTGAAAAAATCACTACTGTTCAGTCTGCAATTGATTACGTTCAAAATAATCAATAATCTTCTGGATTTAGGCGGTTATCAGACCGCCTAAATTTTATCTGTTCGTTGTAAAAATTCTATTTTCAACCTCCCACTCGGAGCATATTCATGTCAAAACGTCGCGTCGTTGTAACAGGCTTAGGAATGTTATCACCGCTTGGTAATGATGTTAATTCAACCTGGCAAAACTTGTTGGCAGGCAAGAGCGGTATCAATCTGATCGAAAATTTCGATACATCAAACCACACCACTAAATTTGCCGGTCAAGTCAAAGACTTCAACAGCGAAGAGTATATTTCACGCAAAGATACTAAAAAAATGGATTTATTTATCCAATACGGTATCGCCGCCGGTATGCAAGCCATGCAAGATTCTGGCTTGGAAGTCACTGAACAAAATTCACATCGTATCGGAGTCGCTATCGGCTCAGGTATCGGCGGCTTGGGCTTAATCGAAGAGAACCACGCCTCCCTTGAAAAAGGCGGCCCACGCAAAGTCAGCCCATTCTTTGTGCCGTCCACTATCGTCAATATGATCGCCGGACACCTCTCGATCAATTACAAACTGCACGGTCCGAATATCACTATCGCCACCGCTTGTACCACCGGCGTACACAATATCGGGCACGCCGCACGCATGATCGCCTATGGTGATGCCGATGCGATGCTCGCCGGCGGCGCAGAAAAAGCCAGCACCTCATTAGGTATTGCCGGTTTTGGTGCGGCACGCGCATTATCCACCCGCAACGACAATCCGCAAGCGGCAAGCCGTCCTTG
>JAUNUB010000007.1 GCA_030538375.1 Moraxella sp.
AGCCGTGCGTTTACCACAAATTTCAAACTTAATTGTTTGGCGTGATGAAGTGTCAACAGACCCTATATTTCGAAGTATTATAAACCAGCTGTCCCAAAAAATCCAATCATACTAGGCTTTGACATTGCCATTAAAGCCGCACAAACACCGTGCTTTTTGATAAGTTGGTATCAAAGATTTGTGCGTTTGGGGTATAATGAGCGGTTAATATGAATTTTTGTACCCATGACATCACTGAAAAATGCTTGGGGCATATTTGGGATATGTTTAGGGTGTGTTTTGCATAAGTGAGCGGATTATGACGGATTTTTTAAAAGATGGCGGCAGTTATGCGGTGATTGGGCTTGGGACTTCTGGCTTATCGGCGGTAAATTTTTTGGCAGCTCACGGCTATCATGTGATGGTGGTGGACGCAGCGTGCGAGCCTAGCCTTGCCAGTCGATTGCCAGCTGGGGTCAAGACACAGTTTGGTGGTATCGAGCAAGCAACATTGCTGGCGGTAGATGGTATCGTCATCAGTCCGGGGGTCAATCCTTTGCACCCAAGCGTGGCAGCAGCAAGGGCGGCAGGCGTACCAATCGTGAGCGATGTGCAGTTATTTGTGAATGCCAACCGTGCCATGAATGACGCTCCGATAGTTGCCATCACAGGCTCTAATGCCAAAAGCACCGTTACCACGCTGGTAGGCGAGATGGCAAAATCGGCAGGTCTCACAGTGGGCGTAGGGGGCAATCTGGGCACGCCAGCACTGGATTTATTGGACGTACAGACACAGCTGTATGTGCTTGAGCTGTCAAGTTTTCAGCTTGAAGCCATCAGCAATCTTGGGGCAGCGGCTGCCACTATTTTGAACCTTTCGCCAGACCATCTGGACAGACACGGCGATATGCAAGGGTATTTGAATGCCAAATTGCGTATTTTTGCAGGGGCAAAGGCGGCGGTGATACACGCTAATGATAACGCCTTGGCGGCGGCTTGCACACTTCAGTTGGCGAATGTGGCTGGCAATAATATCCTTACCGTGCGTGAAGATACGCCTGTGGCAGCGTCCGAGTTTGGTATCGTGCAGCACGCAGATGAGCTGTGGCTTGCCAAGGGCGAGACTTTGCTGGTTAAGGCAAGCGAGCTGTTGATTAAGGGTGAGCATAATCTCATCAATGCCTTATCCGCCTTGGCATTGGGGATGGCTGTCGGCTTGCCAATGTCAAGTATGCTACAGACGCTAAAGGCTTTTCGTGGTTTGTCGCACCGCTGTGAATTCGTGGCGAATGTCGATGGCGTGGATTATTTTAATGACTCCAAAGGAACGAATATCGGTGCTACTGTGGCGGCTATTCATGGACTGGGCAAAGTGTATGGCACTCGCTCCTTGGCGTTGATTGTCGGCGGTCAAGGCAAAGGGCAACAGTTTGGCGAGCTGGCAGACTGTATCAATGACTATGTGCATACGGTATTGACCATTGGTGAAGACGCTTGCCAAATCGAAGCGGATTTGACCGCCAAAAACATTGCCACGCCTATCATCGCTTGTACAACCTTAGACAAAGCAATGCAAACAAGCCAAGGATTGACTGGCATAAAAGCGGTGCTACTATCCCCTGCCTGTGCCAGTTTTGACCAATTTAAAGGCTATGCAGACAGGGGAGATAGTTTTGTAAGATTGGTGCAGCAGATGGCGTGATGGACGACACTTGATTAACAATGAAACGCTGGCTGTTTGGCGTGTATCTTGTGATAGGATTTGGGGCTTTTTAGGTTTTTGCAAACACAAAAATTGTGTATAGGCTTGGTCTATAATTTTTTGGGCAATGCTTATAGTCGATTAAAATAAAAATGAGACAAGCCGACAGACCGCCGTGTTACTCGCAGTAACATCAGGGAGCTGGCAACGTAGTATCATTGCAATTTTAATCGACTATAGTATAATGAAAAACTTTGTCCACTGCATTAATATTGATTATGAGTGTTTTTTTTGAGCAACTTGCGACAGCCAAATATATGCCCAGTGCCCGCGTGTGGTTATTGACGGCACTTGGTGTATTATTGACGATGAGTTTATTGATGGTAGCGTCGGCTTCCATTCCTTTTGCGATGAAGCATGAGCTGTATCCCATGCGATTTTTTGTATCGCAACTTGCCTATATGTTGATTGCGTGCATGGTGGGTGGGATATTGTACCAGTTGCCGCTTAGTGTCTTTTATCGCATATCAACCTTTGTGCCAGTGGCTGCTTTTATTGTCGTGTTGCTGGTGCTTACTTTGCTATTTGGCATGGACATCAAAGGGGCAAAGCGTTGGCTGAATGTTGCTGGCTTTAGTTTTCAAGCGGCGGAATTTGTCAAAGTATTCTTGGTGCTGGTGGTTGCCGAATTTATGGTACGCCGCTCTGGAGAAGTGCGAGTTGCGATGTTATCGGCAGTCAGACTGGCACTGTGGTACGCACCCTTTGGACTGCTGTTGATTATGCAGCCAGATTATGGCTCTTTTGCGGTGATTATGGCGACACTCATGGTGATGTTTTTTGTGGGCGGTGCACCATTTAAGCAATATGCCGTCTTGGCGGTCGTGGGCGTTGTTTTGCTTGGTGTTACGGCGATGAGTGCAGACTATCGTCAGACACGCATTATGTCCTTTCTTGACCCTTTTGATGACGTGCAAGATTCCGATTATCAGCTGGCACGCAGTTTGGTTGCTTATGGGCGTGGAGAGCTGTCGGGGGTGGGTTATGGCAATAGCTTGCTAAAACTTGAGCATTTGCCAGAAGCACACAATGATTTTTTGTTGGCGGTCGTGGGCGAAGAGCTGGGCTTTATTGGGGTGTCGCTCGTGATTTTGCTCGAAGTGATTATCATCAGCAGTATTATGCGTATCAGTTATAACACGCTAATGCGACATCAATTGCGGCTTAGCTATACCTGCTTTGGGTTTGGGGTGGTGATTTTTGGTCAGGTGCTGATTAATGCAGGTATGACCATGGGGCTGCTGCCTACCAAGGGATTGACCTTGCCCTTCTTTAGTTATGGCGGTTCGGCAATGTTGTTTTCTATTATCATGATTGCCATCGTGCTTAAAATTGACAAGCAAAGCCCAAGCATTGCCGCCAATGGCAACAATCGAGACTATTAGAGTGCTTTAAGTTTAGGAGATGAACGTTTAGGCAACCAGTAGCAAAATCTTACCAAACAACGTTATCGCTGATTAAAATCACAACAATCCAAACATCTGATATGCCAAACAGCTGCCGTATAAACGGAAACGTTTGGCGTTCTTTACAAGTATAGTCAAATAAATTCGCTTTAAGACAAGGAAAACGAACGCAGATAGTACAAGTAGTACAGCAAGTGAGTTTGACGAAGTATTAAAGTGAATTTAAAAGACTGTATCAAAATCTCTGGTCAAATTGCTGTGCGTGTAGCGGCTTATCATGCCAATGTGAGATGGCGAAGTGCAGCAGCTCTTCTTTGCTGCATAGCAAGGGGTCTGTAGGCAGGCGTTGCCCCAATAGATGAAGTGCGGTTATCAACAGTGGCACAGGATTGCTGGTGTCGATGGGGGCGGCTAGGTTTTGTTTGGACAGCTTTTGCCCTTGATGGTTGTACAGCAGGGGCAAGTGATGGTGGCAATCGACAGCAGGCAAGTTGGCGGCTTGACGAATAAAAATTTGTGCTGCTGTCATCGGCATAATATCCAGTCCACGCATGATGTGGCTGATGTTTTGCAGTCCATCGTCAATGGCAGCGGTATACAGATAATTAAATACACCATTTTGGCGTTTAATCACCACATCACCAAGCTCTCGCTGGGGGTTGCTATTTTGCACGCCTTGCAAGCCATCTTGATACACAAAAAAAGTATCTAGCAAGGCTAATCGCAGTTTGTTATTATCAAATGGCTTGTTTTTTGTTAGGCAAAATCTTGGGTAAATGGTGTTGTGCTTCGCTGTAATAACCGCCGTGGCAGCAAGCTGTTTGCGTGAGCAATCGCAGGCATAGACATGCTTGTTAAGCGTGTGCAGACAGTCTTCGTATATGGACAGGCGTGCGGATTGATAAACGACTTCATCGTCCCAGCACAATCCCAAATTGTCCAAATCTTGCAATATGCTGTCGCTGTAGATGGCTTTGCAGCGTTCAAAATCGGTATCTTCAAGACGCAGCAGCCACTTACCGCCCAAAGACTTGATATGACAAAAGCTCGCTACCGCAGTGGTCAGCGAGCCTAGGTGCAATCTGCCTGTCGGTGAAGGGGCAAAGCGTCCAATCACGGCACGCATGGGAATTAATGCCCTTGAGTTTGTTTTTCTTTGATTTCGGATAGGGTCTTGCAATCGATACATTGCGTGGCAGTTGGGCGAGCTTCTAGGCGACGCAGCCCAATCTCAATGCCGCACGTCTCGCAGTAGCCATAGTCGCCACTGTCAATCTCCAGCAGCGATTTGTCAATCTTGCGTACCAGCTTGCGTTCACGGTCTCGTGTGCGTAGTGCAAGGGCAAACTCTTCTTCTTGAGTGGCACGGTCGTTGATGTCCGCCATCGTGTTGGTTTCTTCATAAATGTAGTTTTTGGTGCGTTCTGCTTCTGTGAGCAGTTCGGTTTTCCAGCCCTGTAGTATTTGTTTGAAATGGGCAAGCTGACCTTCGGACATATACTCTTCGTTGTCCGCCAATTTATAAGGGGTAAAAGTAGCTGTCTCGCTCATGTGCGTGTATCCTTGAAAATTTAAAAAAAGTTAAAAAGTTGGGGCAATAAATGTCAAACGGTCAAATCAATGGCTGGCACTGTATTATCAGACTTGCCATTGCAGAACATCTTTTTTCCAAAAATAAACCATTTCAAACAATAAACCAGCGTCATCAAAACTCACTTGCTGTACTGCACGCCTGTTTTGGTTTTTTGGTCTTGATTTTTTGGCGAGTTGGCATAAATGCTGCTTTTTAAGACTTTTGTTACAAAAATTTCATCATAGATGGGGCAGCAGCATAAAAATTGCAAGACTGTTTACAAAAAAATATTCTATTTTGGTACTTTCCCCCAACAACCTCCAAAAAGCCACGCTACTTTTGCCGCTGCTGCAACCATAGCACCAACTCAATCAGCAAGCTGGGCGTTGTGCCGATTTGCAGGTTTTTGGCGTGTCTGATGGCTTGGGTATACAGCTCATCAGCATACGTTGCCGCACCATCAACGCCTAAGAGTTTGACATAAGTGGATTTTTGCAATTTATCATCACTGCCAGCAGGCTTACCCAATGTTGCCGTATCACTCACCACATCTAGCACGTCGTCTTGCACTTGATACGCCAATCCCAAACATTTGGCAAACTGTATCAACTGTGCCAACTGTTCCTTACTTGCCCCAGCACAGACCGCCCCCATCAGCACACTCGCTTCTATTAACGCCCCTGTTTTGTCCACATGAATGCTCTCAAGCTCGCTTTGGCTAAGTGTTTGAGCTTCGCCCACCACGTCCAGCATTTGCCCTGATACCATACGTCTGGCTCTAGGGACGAATACCTGCAACAGCCCAAATGCCGTCATCTCTTTTACCTGTTCAAATCCTGCAATATCCGCCGTCAGCACTTCGAACGCCAATGACTGCAATACATCTCCTGCCAGCAATGCCACGTCTTCGCCATAAACCACATGGCATGTAGGCTTGCCACGCCGCAATTCATCATCGTCCATACAGGGCAAATCGTCGTGTACCAGCGAATAGCCATGCAGCAGCTCCACCGCCATCATAGCTCGGCGTAGCATATCATCAACCAAGCCATCGCACACGCTCAAATAACTGGCACAAACCAACAAAGGTCGCACTCGCTTGCCGCCATTTGCCATGGCGTAACGACTGGCAGTGTCAAGCGGTGCTGGCAAATTCGCCCCATCGAACAATCGCTCAAAATCCATCTCAAGCTGCCCCACCAGCCAAGCCTGCAAATCTTGCAATCTATCAAATCTTACACCCATCATCACTCCAAATGTTATTTATAGGGTCTGCCGACAATTCATCACGCCAAACAATTAAGTTTGAAATTTGCGGTAAACGCACGGCTTTTGTGCTAAAAATGGCTAAATCTTGTCTTTCATCGTCAAAAACTTAGCCGATAGAATAACTATCAACCTGCGTTTTTTCCTTGAAAGAACTACGATTTATCTCATTTTTATCTACAAAGACGAAATGTCAACAGACCCTAGTCTTTTTAATCAATTGAACACTTTACCAAACCCACCGATACGCACCGCTTGCATTATCGGTGTTTGCTCCTAACGCAAAGTGAATGCGTTTGAGCATAACATAAACACACAACCGTCCTATCATACCCCAAAATTTTAATTTTGGTAAAATTTTTCAAAAAACTGTATTTTTGTCAAAAAAAAGACTTGCCAAATCTCAAAAATCTGCTATCATACGCACCACTTAGGCAATTAGTTGAATGACTGGCTGCTCAAGAGACACGGCGCGATAGCTCAGTCGGTAGAGCAACGGATTGAAAATCCGTGTGTCGGCAGTTCGATCCTGCCTCACGCCACCATACATAAAAAGTCCAGCTTATATAATGAGCTGGACTTTTTTATGTATGCCGCCTTATGTATGCAATCCATACCAACCAAAACAGCACGGCAGAACACCCCTTAACTTTTATTCGTTGATAATTAAGCCTAATGTAGCGGCACGGCTCACAATTATATTCAAGGATTGCATTCAAGGGCTAAAAACGAGATAAATCTAAATCTTTTAAGGGAAACCCACAAAAACATCAAACCTATGCACAAGAGTTTTGATATAACAATGCTGGGCTTAGTGCTAGGTTTTGCAATAGGTTTGGTGCTAGATTTGACACCAAACTTAGCCGTTCTTTAATCCCAGAGATAGATGTATTGAGGCTTGCCATTCTGCTTGTATCAGCCACAATGCCCAGCAAAATACGCAAATGCCTGCATATATGTCGCCATATCTCCTGCGTCAAAACTCTCGCCTTTCATGGTTACCACGTCCATGCCCTGCGTGCCAATCAACGCATCAATAGCGTCCGTCAGTTGAATCTCACCGCCGACGCTGGGTGCAGTATTCGCCAAAAACTCAAAAATCTGCGGCGTAAACACATAACGCCCCACCACCGCCAGATTGGACGGTGCGACTTCTGCCGCAGGCTTTTCAACAAAGCCCTTAACATCAAAGGATTGATTGCCATCAGACTTCACCACTGTTTGCTTATCGCCCAGCCGTGCAATGCCATATTTGGAAATATCGCTGTCCGCCACAGGGTCAACCAAAATCTGACTGCGTCCAGTCGCTTGATATGCCGCCAGCATATACGCCAAGTTGTCCACCGCAAAATCGGTACAAAATGGGTCTAGCACCACATCGGGCAGCAGCACCGCAAAAGGATTGTCCCCTACCGCCGCTCGCCCCTGCAAGACCGCATGCCCCAGCCCCAAAGGCTTGCCTTGACGCACGCTGATAATTCGCACATCTACTGGCAGCCAGTTCAGACTGTCCGCCAGCTCATACTTGCCCTTGGCTCTTAGCTGGGTATCCAGCTCGGCATTGATGTCAAAATAGTTCTCAATCGCCGCCTTTTGGGCGTGATTGACCAAAATGATATTTTTAATCCCTGCTTGAATGGCTTCTAACACCACATAATGAATGGCAGGCTTATCCCCAAGGGGCAACAGCTCCTTTGGCACAACCTTGGACAGCGGTAACATACGTGTGCCAAAACCAGCGGTAGGAATAATAGCGTGGGTTATTTTCATGGGTTTCCTTGAGCATTAAATAAAAGCACTAGACAAGTTGGTTGATGTGATAAGTTTATGTTCATGCAATGCTTGATGAATTGCATTTTTATCAATTCTGATTTCACTAGGTACTACAATATCATCAAAACAAGAGCATTGTTTTTTAATATCTGGCATAAAGCATTTGCCATATTGCAAATGCCAAATTTGCCAATTCTCCCAATAATCTTGCCTAATTCGTCTGCCTTTGTCATTATAAGCCCCAAATTCACTGGAAGTCATCAACGAATTGGCTCGATGGCTGGCTAAGGTTAAAGGTTTTTTTATAGTAACAATCGCCTTATCACCATAAACCAATTTTAATCGCTCTATAAACTCACTGTCTGCCCCAGTACGCACACCATGCCATAAACCCATTCTTGATTTTACTTCTTCTCTTCTGAATAAAGGAGAAGCAGGGTTTGAGCGTAACAGTGGATAAACTTGGCGAGCATGATAATTTCCATCACTATCAATTCTTAGCCAGCATGATAGACTGGCAACTAAGTTGTTATCTGCCAGCAGGGGTTTAATTTGATGTTCAATTTTTTGTGGGTGTGCCCAATCATCAGAGTCTTGACAGGTTAAAAATTCACCAGTTGCATACCACTCACCAATACTCTTTGCCACAAAAGTGCCTACATTACAAGGTATGGCAACCAGTTTGATATTTTGGTGTGCCGACATCAATTGCCGAACAACAGCTATCGTATCATCTTGACTACAGTCATCTATCACGATAATTTCGAGCAGACCCCAGCTTTGATTAATCAAGCTCAATATGCAGTTTTCAATGGTTTTTTGACTATTATGGGTTGTTACTAAGATACTGACTTTTGTATTTGTATTAATGTGATAATTTTTTAACTCAATATCAAAATTATGTACAGCAAAACCACTATCATTATATTTAAGAGAAACACCCATCAAATCATGCTCGGATAAATAAGTATTCAAATAATCCATTCTTTCTTTATCTGATACATCTTTGTGATTTCCCATCAATAAATAAAAATCGCTTTTCAAAGTTTCCTTATAGCTCTCGAGCAAAGACTTATAACTGTCTATATCCAGCTTGCTAGATACCAAGACCGCATAAATCCCCAGATAATATAAATCTTTTTGATACACATGGGTTTTATCCAGCCATCTAAAAACAACATCTTGATGATGAAATACCAATTTTAATAACAAAGTTTTGTGAAACATTTTGTATTTATCAGAATACAAAAAATCAGCCAGCATAACAGATGATTTATCATAAGACATCTTGGATAACTTTATTAATGATATAAAAATAGCAAGTCTTTGCCTTTTGCTAAAATAAATCACCTTCTTGCCTATCAGTGTACGGTACAACCCCATCTGCATAGCAAGCCAACAATATTTTGGCATAAAATAACCAAGATATGAAAACCAGCTATTAAATATCAATACAAAAAGCCATTTTTTCAACTGTCTTTTCCAAATAAATCTCTAGTATATACTTTATCAGCCACATCAAGCAAATCATCAGTCATTCTATTACTCAAAATAACGTCAGATATCTCCTTAAAGTCGGACAAATCATTAATCAGCTTAGAATGATAAAACTCAGTCTCTTTTAGAGTGGGTTCATAAACAACAACTTCAATCCCACGACCTTTTAGTCTTTTCATAACTCCTTGAATGGCAGATGCCCTAAAATTGTCCGAATCCATCTTCATCACCAGTCGATAAACACCGACAGTTTTTGGGTCATACTTCAATATATCATCTGCAATAAAATCTTTACGAGTACGATTAGACTCCACAATAGATTGAATAATGTTCTGTGGCACATCTTGATAATTGGCTAACAGCTGTTTTGTATCTTTTGGTAAGCAATAACCACCATAACCAAAACTTGGATTATTATAATAATTTCCGATACGTGGATCTAGACAAACCCCTTCGATGATTTGTTTTGTATCCAGTCCATGCACAGCAGCATAAGTATCCAATTCATTGAAATAAGCAACACGCATCGCAAGATAAGTATTTGCGAATAATTTTATTGCTTCTGCTTCTGTATTATCTGTGAGTAAAATCTCTACCTCTGGCTTTAGACACGCCGACTTCAATAAATTAGCAAATTTCGCCGCACGTTCAGAACGCTCTCCAACAACAATTCGACTCGGATAAAGATTGTCATATAACGCACTGCCTTCACGCAGGAACTCAGGAGAAAAGATAATATCTGTAGTACCTAATTCTTTTTTAAGATTTTCAGTAAATCCAACTGGCACAGTAGATTTAATAATCATAACCGCACTTGGGTTTATTGCCAGCACATCTCTAGCGACGGCTTCCACTGATTTCGTATTAAAATAATTATTTTTAGGGTCGTAATCGGTCGGCGTGGCGATAATCACATAATCCGCATTACGATAAGCAAATTCTTTATCTAAGGTTGCTTGAAAATTTAATGATTTATTCACCAAAAAATTTTCAATCTCTGCATCCGCAATAGGCGATTGTCTATTATTGAGTTGCACCACTTTATTTACATCAATATCTAATGCAATCACTTGATTGTGCTGTGCCAACAGCATTGAATTTGACAAGCCGACATAGCCTGTTCCAGCGATGGTTATGTTCATTTTTTAACCCTGTTGTTTCAATTTTTATGATTGATTAGAAAACAAGCCAATCTGAAATAACAACCCATTTTCTCACAAATCATAAGACTCTAAACCGTTGTTCACCCCACACAACCCTCAACCCCTACCATAAACATCAGAAAACCTTACGATATCATCTTCACCCAAATAAGCACCAACTTGGACTTCTATTAATTCTAAATCTATTTTACCTGGATTTTCTAAGCTGTGGGTTGCTCCAAGTGGAATATAAATTGACTGATTCTCCGTTAATAAATGCTCAGTTTTGTCTATCATCACTTTTGCTGTGCCGCTGACCACAATCCAATGCTCAGACCGATGATGGTGCATTTGTGTGGAGAGCTTTCCTCCAGCTTTCACTGTAATTCGCTTTACTTGATAGCGAGAACCAGTATCAATAGAATCATATTTTCCCCATGGTCGATAAACTTCTCGGTGTAGCTTATATTCAGAACGTGCCAAAGATTTTAGCTTATCAACAATCAGCTTTACGTTTTGAGCTTCAGCTCGACTGGTTACCAAAACTGTATCTTTTGTCTGAATTGCAACAATATCTTGCACACCAGCAGTTGCTATCAGTCCTGTTTCGGCAAAAATATAGCTATTGTGTGTATCTTGGGTAAATACATCTCCCACACAAACATTGCCTTTTTCATCTTTTTTTGAAATATCCCACAAGGACGACCAAGCACCCACATCACTCCAACCAGCATCAAGCGGAATGACCACTGCATCTTTGGTCTGCTCCATCACTGCATAATCAATAGATTCAGCTGGACAGGCAAAAAAACTTGCTGCATCAGGACGAATAAAATCCAAGTCAGACTTAATATTAAGCATTGACTGCTCACAAGCCAAATAAATATCTGGGCGTGATTGTTTTAGTTCATCAAGATACTTTTTTGCCTTGAACACAAACATGCCACTGTTCCATAAATATCCACCATGTGCCAAATAAGATTGAGCGGTTTGCAAATCGGGTTTTTCTACGAATTCAACTATCTCAAAGCCACCATCGCTCTGATCACATTGAACTTCATGACCAAACTTGATGTAACCATACCCTGTTTCAGCTGTTTTTGGCACAATACCAAAAGTTACCAGCTTATTTAGCTTAGTGTATTGACTGGCTATTTTTATACTTTTTTGAAATTCATCGTTATCCAAAATAACATGATCGGCTGCCAAAACAAGCAAATCAGCATTTTCATCTTGAGTAAGTGCATGAAAAGCAGCCAGTGCAATTGCTGGAGCGGTATTTCTACCAATCGGCTCAAGAATGATGTTAGAGTTTAACTTACCAAGTTCTCGCAATTGCTCTGCCGCAATAAAACGATGTGATTCATTACAGATTACAATGGGGCTTTCTAGCTCCAATCTCTCCAAGCGATTTATTGTGGTTTGCAGCATGGTTTTATCCCCATGCAATTTTAAAAATTGTTTGGGGAATGATTCTCGAGAAACTGGCCATAATCGACTGCCTGTGCCGCCTGCCATAATAATAGGAAAAATCATAATTGTCTCATTTGGTGCAACTCACACTACGATACCTATATTTAATTATAGATATACCTCAAACACAGCTAACAAATATCTCTACACGGAAAAGATGCAGATACTCATTCTTAACAGAAAGCCTTAAATATTTAAATATCTGTTTTTGTTCCAGTAACACAATCAATGCATTTTCATTAAAACCGAATATGCTAGTATTTTGGTGAATAGTATACCAATATATACCATCTTTTGATATTTCAACCTGCAGATTCTTAGCTCGTTTAGCAACTTCTATTTGTTTCCGGTTATGAATATGGATTTCTTTTGCTGTAATTATTTCATCAAATTCCAACATCCACCATGCTTGTTGCTCTATTTCCGTATGAAAAGCAAAGTCATATTGGTGGTTGGTACAAGCTAGCTGAGCTTCATCAGAAGATTTTGACCATTTTGATATACTGCTCTGGCTAGCTTTGCCTTGTGCAGCAATATCATGCAATCCTTGCAAACGCTGCTGATACCTATAATAGACTTGATAATCAAAGCAGGTAAACTTTTCGCGCTCCAGAATATGTGTTCGACCAAAATCCACCGTGTTTTTCGGAGTAGCACTAGCGTGATAGCAACCATTGCTAATCACAAAAAAACCTTGGACTTTACGATATTGCAAAAACGGAGATAAATTATCATTGGTAATAGGCTCACCAAGTGTTACCCCCCCCTTAGGTCATTAACCAAAGGCATAAAATTACCATTTATTTCCAAACCTAAAATACCAAAATCACCCTCAAAAGATAACGGTCGAATAAATACATTTTCAGCTATTTGCTGTCCATCTGCTAAAATCAGTTGAGATTTTAACATATCAAAAACCAAAAAATTACCAAAAGCGGATTGAATCCAAGTAGTTATTGTTTTGTTACAATTTAAAATATCTTTAATCATCTGTTTATTGTGAATTTCGGGTATTTTATCCAAAAATATAAGAGCTTGGTTTTTATTAATAGATGAAAAATTTATGTGTTTTATCAATCTTTTACGTTCAGGTGAAAATACAGGGTTATAAAAAAATTCATTATCATCTCGAAGGTTTTTTACAAGTTTAAAAAGCAAACTCTGATGATTATGTCGCAATATACATCCAATAACTTCTTTATAATGCCATACATGAGATTTTCTTTTTTTTCGTATGATTTTTTTTACATCCAATAAATTGCTTTCGCAATCAATCATGCTTAGTAAGTTGCCAAAAAAATCAGATCCAGCTAAAATTGTCCCTAATCTATGACCACTAAAATAGGTATGAATTATATTAATATTATTTCTGTTATACTGTTCTAAAATATTTTTCGCATGTTCATTATCAATCGGATTAAATGGGTCGTAGATTAAATAACATTGACCAGATATATCATTTTCTCTTATCGACATACGCTCTAAAAAAATTTTATTTTTTTTGAAAAAATCTATATAACGAGTATCATCTATATCCCTAGGGTTTATAGACCATTGTGGTTCAATAGCTATTACTTTGTCAGCATTAAATAGTTTTGAATATTTTAATGCAGCATATCCCCCCATTGATACACCGTAATTAATAACTTTAGAATACTCTTTTAGCTTGTTAAAAATTATTTTTGATGCAGGTTCAAGATATTGGTATGGATACCAATGATTATGCTTGGCAGTAATACTTATAGACGAAATATTATTATTAACAATAGGGGGTTTTCCACAATAATCTAATGAATTTTTAGCTATGAAGTTCATAAATCCAAAACTCACTAATAGATACTCTGTTTCTCCTTGCTCAAAACAAACTTTAATATTATCATCTTCAAATAAAATAGCCGTTCCACTCATTATTTATATTTCCTTCTTCACAGCATACTGCTTAAAAACGGAGAGATATTCATCAATCATTCGTTCTTGCTGAAATTCCGACTGAAAATATGCGGTAACTTCATCATTCATAGGTTGCAGATTCACTGCTACACGATTAATAGCGTTCAAACAACTTTGTATATTACCGACATTAAACATAAAAAGCGGTGAGTTTTCTGCAAATTTTTGCTTGAGTTCATTAAAATAATCAGCGTATGGTGTCAAATCTGAAATCAAGGTAACTACCCCCGAAACAAGGGCTTCTTGCACGGTTAAATCAAATCCTGAACTGCGGAATGTTGGGTTAATAAAAATATCCATCTGTTGATAAGCAGTAGGCATTTCTTCACGACTGACTTTGATTGCCTCAACATGAAGTGATGAAGCCTGACGATATTGCTCAGCGGATTCTCCTGCTCCTACCACTAATATTTCATATTTTTCAGAATCAAGATGCTGCATGACTTCTTGAAAAAAAAGATGACCTTTCATTGGTACAATACGACCGACAACACCTAGAGTTATTTTTTTGCCAATTTTGTGTACTTTTGGTCTATTTTGCACAAAGACATCGGGCAAGGCATTGCGAATAATGTGAACTTGTGTAGCTGATACGCCATAAGACTGGATGCATTTCCCCATATAAGGCGAAATAGCAACATGAGCATCAAATTTGGTAAAATCCCCATTTTGCACAAATGGGGCAATAGAACCAAGATACACTCCCTCAAAATGTTTAGGTAACAGACGTTTACCTTGAACATAGACATAATTAGCAATTTTATCCAATTCTTCTTCAATGCGAGTGCCATGCCAAGTTGCAATCACAGGTACTTTTTGGGTATTTTGACGAAGTATAGCAGCAGCTCCTGAAGCGGAGTGGATAATATCTGGGATATTGTTTTGCTCAATTAATAAGTTAAAATAATCACGTACACCAAAATGATATTCATTGCTGTATTTTCCTGTTTCTGCCTGTGCAATAAAGATGTATTCCACTCCATCAATCGTTTTGGTCATCTCATCAGAGTTTTTTAATTGTGTGGTTAGCACAGAAACTTCGCAACCTTTTTCTACCAAGCCTTTATATAAATCATGGGTAGTTAATTCCATTCCTCCCAAAATACCGTGGGCAATAGATTGACGAATTGCACCTAATATTCTCATCATTTACTCCGCATTACTTTTAAGTTAAAGAGTAGAACTGAAATTTTATTTAATAAATTTATATAGCCCTAAGTTGTCAAATACAGCACGCATCTGTTTCTCATTTTGGTTATCGCCATGATTATGGTGGCGTAATGCAATATCTTGAGAACCAAGTAAACAGTGATGTTTAGGGTCAATACCTAAATTGGTTGTAACTACTTTTGTGCCTTTTTTTAAGCTCATTGCTTTAAACCAAATATCATCTTCTTTCGGACAAATTTTACTAAAAAGTTTGATATTATTGAAATCTTTATCAAGGCTACCAGCCGAATACAACACACCTCCTGTTCCGTACGGAAACGCCAGTAAGTTTTCTCTGGCTTCAAATTTATTTTTTTGTTCAATTTCCTCTTGTAAGATTGGTGGAGTTAATAATTTTCCCTTACGTACACCTTGTACCAAGCCCTCAGTATCAAAGGATAATTCTCGCGCCCAATTTGCCACAATCGCTTTAGGGAATTTGCAATGCTCTTTCCATAGATATTGAATCATATTATTGGGATAGATAATGTCATCATCTACGGTAATAATAGAATGATTACTAAACCGTTCGTAAGCATACATCAGTTTTGTGTGTGGTCCGACATCAGGTACTTGGCAAATTTCCAACCCTCGTTTTTGTAAAGCAAGTAATTCAGGGGTGATATAATCGTTCAAATTAATCGCATCACTTACCCATAATACGATTTTGCTTGGTAAAATAGATTGTTGAAAAATGGATTCAACTGCTAAATGCACCACAGGTAAACGGCTTGGTAGCGTAGTCAAACTTACGACTAAATCAGGCAGACCACCTGATAGTGTTTTGCCACCCAAATTATGCAATGAAACAAGCTGAATAAATAAATTGTTCATCTGATTAGACAAAAAATCCATTTTATGGTTTAAGTAATTCACTTTTTCTGTCAGTATTTTATTTTCACGTTTCAATACTTCTATCACTTCATTATTGCCAACAAGTGGTTGTTGTACAGGTACGGCATGATTTTGTGGATATACAGATTTCACAGATGATTGGTTGCTACTGATAACGAGCGGTTTTGTAACTGTTGGCGTTGGCTCTAAGGATTTATCACTGTATTTACAAATGGTAATGTTGTCTTTAGTGAAATTCTCTGACTTAAATGGGATATTAAGCGCAAACTCTTTCGGATTAAACCAATTTAGGACAGAAGTAATATCAGTATTAAGTAAAGGAATTAAATTTTTCTGAGCTGCTTTGTAACTCTTAGGTAGATTTTCCAAGCAGCGCTTAACAGCCACCTGTAAAATCATAATGATTTTTTCTTTATCTTGAGTAGATAAATTATCCCAATGCGGTGCAATACGGTTGTTGATGGTTTCTTTCTCAATAAAATTCAATAAGCGTACAGCATTTTTTGCCCAAAGAGAATGTAAATCATAGTGAGCAAAAATGGCATCATAGTGCTTTTTTATAATACCTACAACCAAATGAGATTTTTTTAAATGTGCCGCAAATGTTGAGCCTTCACGTGCATGAGTATAATGAAAGTGTGCTTTTTTATTCATGCCAATACGTTGACAGTGTGCCAACACCAAGTGACTGAATACACCATCTTGTCCACTACTAACATCAGGCTGAAAAATCTCATTGCTTTTTACAATGGAAGACTTGATAAATTGTGATTTACAAGGAATGCACCCTAGCATTTCCAATGGTTTTTCGAAGTATTGATTAGGAACATTTGGAGAGCAAATATCCAATGAATTTTCTTTTGCCGTATTGTATAAAAGCTTTAATGTATCATCACCAACTAAGTAATCATCACTGTCAACAAAATATAAAAATTCACTGTTTGACTTTTTAATACCGATATTCCGAGCAATACCTTGACCCTCATTTTTTTTACTGATAAAGTGAATGCGAGAATCCACATTTGCATAATAACAAATTATATTCTCAGAATAATCTGTTGAGCCATCATTAATAATAAAAAATTCCAAATCAATGTCTTTTTGATTTAATACACTTTGAATTGATCTGTGTAAATACTCTTCGGTGTTGTATACTGGCATGATGACAGCTACTTGTTTTTTACTCATTTTGTTTTGATTCCATAAATTGATTGAATATTTGCACCAAACTGAATTTTAAAATAATGCTCAAGGTTGTTTATTGCAAAATCATTTACTCCTTTTGCATTATAGTTATGGAATAATCCCACTTTCTCTGTGCTAGTTTCCGCAAAATCTAATTCTTTTTTATAAGCTGCTTCAGGTTCTAAAATATATGTTGGAATGCATTTCAATGCTGTTACCCATTTACACCATAAATCATCTGTTGTAGGTCCTAGTACTGCCCCTAGATTAAGATTTTTTTTGGGGAAAAACCCAAACAGATAATAAATTCCGTTTTTTCCTGTACCGATATTCAATAGAGCTTTCTCATTTTTAGGAATGGGAAATTTTGTGTAGCTATCTATCATACCATCATTCTTAAAACTCATCATTCTACCACGATGAGCAATAATTCCACCAAGCTTGAGATGTGCGAAATGAAGTTGCTCCAAAATATTATTTGGGTAAATTATATCGTCATCAATAGTAACAAAAGGCGTATGTTTTTCTGCTTTTGCTTGCTGCAGTTGTAGCAATAATGGCACTTGCTTACGGTAAGGTCCAATATTGGGTACTAGATAAATATTGACCCCAAATTTAGTATGCAGGTTTTTTAACAGTAAATCATCTTTTTTCACTCCTTGATCAATCAAAAAAGCATCTTCTGATAAATATAGATTGATACTATGTGCAAGCAAGGTCTGATTTTTAATACTTTCGATTGTTTGAGATAATTTTTCCAATCTAATACTGATTGCAGTTAATGACACAATAGCCGGCAATACTTCTCTTTTTACACCCAATGTATCTTTGGGGTAAGTATAGGGTGTTTTTTCAGTTTCATATAAAGCCCTAATATCGTTGTGAGTAACTTTCAATTGCGACAAAAATTCTATATTTTTTATAATATTATTCTGTTCGGTTATAAAGCTTTTTCTCAATATCTCATTATCTTTGTAAAAATTGATTGCATCTGAAACCACACTGAGAGCTAAATCATATTTTTCATTTTGCATATGATTACGCAACTCTTTAAAAAAATTCATAACAAACCCTTACTCATCACCAATCTAAAAAATTCATTCCAAAAAATAACTAATTCGAATTTATGCATAATATTCTATTTATCCTTCAATTTATCCACACTCTATCTGGATAAAACCCAAAATTGACATCTACACCATTGAATTTAGCAAGCGATCTTTTGGCAAAGCCCCAAAAGACAACTTGCTGTTAATGCTACAGTTATCAAAGGTAAACTCATTGCTGTCGTTATACACTTTTGGTCTATATCGACCAAGTTATTGTAGCCATACCAGCTCACAGCAAATGCATTATCCGTATCCACGCCTTAGGTTTAAAAACAAAAGGCTTTTTAGCAAAAGATGCTATATCATCAATTGACGATGCTGCGGTTTATATTGAGCAAAATTGTTATCTTGGTGGTATCTACACCAACGCAAGAAAATTTTACATTTTTTTGACTTTATAATGGCTTACTTACTGCTACATCTCGTATTTTTTAGTCTAGCATAAGTTGAGTTGTTAGTCTAGAGCCTTCTTATCCCCAAACTTCAACACTTCTTTAATCACTTCATTAGGTAGCCCAAGTATTTTTTTGGGGTGTGATACACCGTCTACAAGCACTTTACCAAGTTTATAGGACAGATGTTTTTTTACTCTCTCAGCTTCGTAACTGTCGGCATAGCTATCAATAGATGGCAGGTCTTTTTGTTTGTCTTTTTCTTGTTGAAAAGAGCGGTATTCGGCAGCCAGTGCCAATGGCAAAGTAGCAACTGCTTTGGCAGATTTGGCTTGCACCATCTTAGTACCCAGCCGATAAGGCAAGTCTTGCTTTACTCGTTGTGCCGCCCCATAATACACGGGTGCAGGTTTATACTGCTCTTTTTTTAATGCCTTATTTTCATTGTGGTAACGCTCCAGCTCTTCTTGTACTGCATGCAGCTGATTAAGTAGCAGAGCATTATCTTCTTGCAATGCACTCTCTTGCTTGTCATTATTGACTTTTTGCTTTAGTATTTCATCAATTTTTTGCTGACTCTGCTCAATCTCTGTTTGTAAGCTCTGATTTTGATTAAACTGCTGCTCTAATGACTCTTGCGTGCTGTGCAGTTGCTTGAGCAGTGCCTTGTTTTCTTGTTCAGCTTCGCGCACTTTGGTATTGTGGCTGAGTAGTTTTTGATTGTTTAAGGTTTGTTCCGCCAGCTGCTGCTGTGCGTTGGCAAGCTCTTTTTTGAGATACAGCAGCTCATTCACACTGTCTTGATGGGCGTGGTGCAACGCCTGCATCTCATTGACAGCGACAAGCAGTTCACCAAGATTTAATTTTTTGGTGGTGTTACTGGTTGGGTTGTTTTTAACATTTGCCAAAGCTACCAGCTCTTTGAACACTCTGGTTGCCTGTGGGTGTTTGCGTAAAATCTCACCCACAAGCAGACGAGCCAGTATATTAGGGGAACTTTCTTCTGCCTGTCCGTCTTGATACAATACCATCTCGTTGTCTATACCAACCGATAAAACAGCTTGCAGACTGTCAGTGAGTGCTTTATCATTGTGCAGTGCAGCCTTGCCTTCTATCAAAAGGCATTTATTAGGGTGAGCATTGGCGAATGCTAACATTTGTCGATGATAGCTCACCCATTCTAGCAGACGTTCACTTAGCTTCGCTTCACTAACATCAGGGTCGATATGATAAAACAAGCGATTAGGCTCATCGAACACCAGCACGAACCTAAATTCATCATCAAAATTAGCCCAATAATTAAGTGCCTGCCAGTCGGCTTCGGAAGTTTGCCAGCCCCATGTATCTTGGGCTAGATTGGCAAACAAAAGGTCGGTCGCCATCATATCTACAAGGCGGTTATTCACCCCTTTTTTGGCGATGACAGTAGCGATATTTTTTGACAGCTCCGTAGCACTCAGTTTTTGAGTACTGGACGGCAAAGCTGGTGCGACACCACAAGATTGTAACCAATTGGCAATTTTAGAAATTTCTGATGATATATGCCCTACTTGGACAACAATAGTCATGATGTTTACACCTTTGTTTAATTCTTTATGAGATGACCAAAGCCATGCCCCCAAGCAATCTATTTACACTTGATTAAAATTACAATGACACAGCATTGCGATTTTAATCGGCTGCAACCTTATGGGCTATATGATTACTGCACATCAGCCCCACTCTCCCAACGCCATGTATCCGCACACATCTCATCAATGCCCTGTAGTGCCTGCCAGCCAAAGATAGCTTTGGCTTTATCGGCGGCGGCATAACAACTGCCAACATCGCCTGCACGTCTGGGGGCAAATTGATAGGGTACATTTTGCCCTGTATTTTTGATAAAAGCATTCACCAGCTGTAGCACCGATGTGCCTGTACCTGTACCAAGATTGACTGGCAAAAAGCCCACTTGGTTATGCCCTTCTAAATAGTTGAGTGCCGACACATGCCCTTTTGCCAAATCCACCACATGAATAAAATCTCGCACCCCTGTGCCGTCAATCGTGTCATAATCATTGCCGAATATGGATAATTGGGGCAGATTGCCTACCGCCACTTGGTTGATATAAGGCATAAGGTTGTTGGGGATACCGTTTGGATTTTCGCCGATAAGTCCCGACTTATGTGCCCCTACAGGGTTAAAATAACGCAAAGACACCGCATTAAAATCGGTATTTGCCTTGGCGACATCTTCTAGTATATGCTCAATCATCAGCTTACTTTGCCCATAGGGGTTGGTGGCAGAGCGTGGCATGTCTTCGGTAATGGGCAAGCGTTCGGGGTCGCCATAGACGGTCGCCGATGACGAAAATATGATATTTTTGACGTTGTGGGCATTCATGACTTCTAATAAATTGAGTGTGCCTGCCACGTTATTTTGGTAGTATCGCAAGGGTTGTTGTACCGATTCGCCAACCGCCTTTAAGCCAGCAAAGTGCATTACCGCAAAAAACTCGTGTTCGTCAAACACCTTATCCAGCAAGGCTTTGTACAAAATATCGCCTTTGATAAAGTCAAGAGATTTGCCAGTGATACGCTCAACCTGCTGCAATGACGCTTCACTGCTGTTAGACAGATTGTCCACCACCACAGGATAAAAGCCAGCTTCGAGCAGCGACACACAAGTATGCGAACCGATGTAGCCCGCACCGCCCGTTACGAGAATTTTTTTCATAGGATTTTTTTAGTTATAGGATTATCCCACCTATTATAAACAAATGGACTGGCATTTACAAGGCGTTACCCCCCCCCCTTTTTTTTGTCCTTTTGTATGAAAAAATAGGCTTTTAAGCAAAAATCCATGGGCGATATTTAAGGTCTTATCCGCCATTCGCCCATTGCAAAAAAATTATATAAAGCTATCGCAAATTTGATGAATACTTGCTAAGATAGACCAAAGTCTGTTACAATTTATCGTGCAATGTTGTACACTAGGGTCTGCCGACAATTCATCACGCCAAACAATTAAGTTTGAAATTTGCGGTAAACGCACGGCTTTTGTGCTAAAAATGGCTAAATCTTGTCTTTCATCGTCAAAAACTTGCTTGATAGAATAACTATCAACCTGCGTTTTTTCCTTGAAAGAACTGCGATTTATCTCATTTTTATCTACAAAGATGAATTGTCAACAGACCCTATATAAAACGCCATTAATTAGACGGCAAAGGCAAGGGGATAACAATGACTGATACAGAACTGCTCGCACCACGTATCTTGGTGGTGGACGATGACGCAAGGTTGCGTGCGTTGCTCCAACGTTTTTTGGAAGACGATGGCTTTGTGGTGCGTGTTGCCCATGATGGCAAACAGATGGACAAGCTCATGCAGCGTGAGCTGTTTTCGCTCGTGGTGCTTGACTTGATGTTGCCTGACGAAGACGGTATCAGTATCTGCAAGCGTCTGCGTGAGACCAATACTGACATTCCTATCATCATGCTGACCGCCAAAGGCTCGGACGCAGACCGCATTGCAGGGCTAGAAGCAGGGGCGGACGACTATCTGCCTAAGCCCTTTAACCCAAAAGAGCTGCTGGCTCGTATCAAGGCTGTGCTACGCCGCCAAAACCGTGAATTGCCCGGTGCCCCCAGTCAGCAGGCACAGAGCGTTGAATTTGGTTCGTGGGTGCTTGATTTGTCTACACGCACGCTCAAGCGTGATGGCAGTGTGGTAACGCTGACCACAGGGGAGTTTAGCGTACTCAAGGCTTTGGTGCAGCACCCACGAGAGCCACTCACAAGAGACAAACTCATGAACCTAGCTCGTGGGCGTGAATGGGGGGCGATGGAGCGTAGCATTGATGTGCAGGTGTCTCGCTTGCGTCGACTGATTGAAGACAACCCTTCACAAGCTCGCTACATTCAGACCGTGTGGGGTGTGGGCTATGTGTTTGTACCCGATGGGTCGGAAGGCTAGGTGTGCCTTTTGTCTTTTTGGGTTAAAAAATTCAGTGAGTTAAAAACCAGTGGATTAAACCAGCGGCTTACCAGTAGATTGTCAGTTAGATTAAAAAGACGAGTGAGTTTTCAAGCGAGCTATAACCAAACAAATTCACTCTAAGACAAGTTGCTTATAAGCAAATTGGACAGTGCATTAAAGTAGATTTTAACCGACTATAATCACACCAACACCACATGTGCCATATCAAGTCTGATACCGATGGCACTGCCGATGGCGTGGTCGTGATGGCTAGGAACAAGGCTAAGCACCGTCTCGCCTGTAGGCAGCTGCAAACGATACAAAAAATTTGCCCCACGGAACAGCTTGGACACAATCACCGCTGTTTGCTCGCTGTCGTCATCATGCACCACATCATCAGGGCGGATTAATAACTGCACCTTGCTATCTTTTGGGCTTTGTGCGGCATTTGGTGTGATTGACCCCAATGCGGTGTGAATTACGCCTTGTGCAAATTCCCCATCTAGCAACACCCCTTCACCGATAAAATTCGCCACAAATGCCCCCGCTGGCTCGTGATACAGCTGCATAGGCGTGGCAAATTGCTCAATCTGCCCTTGGTGCATAACACCCACCTTGTCCGCCATGCCAAAGGCTTCATGTTGGTCGTGCGTTACCAAAATCGCTGTGGTATCAGTCTCCTTGATGATATCCCTTACACTGCTGGCAAGACTTTGACGCAGCATGGCATCAAGATTAGAAAACGGCTCGTCCAGTAACAGCAGCTTAGGCTTGGGGGCTAAGGCACGTGCCAAGGCAACTCGCTGCTGTTGACCGCCAGATAACTCATCAATGCGTTTGTTCGCGTGGCTAGCCAAATCCACCAAGGCAAGCATTTGTTGAATACGCCGTGCTTTGTCGCCAGCTTCCCATTTGTGCAGCCCAAAGCCGATATTGTCCGCCACGCTAAGATGAGAAAACAGTGCATAATCTTGAAACACCATACCAATGCCACGCAAGGCAGGATTAATCAAATGCACGCCATCGCTTAGCACCTGCTCATCAAGCAAGATTTTGCCATTATCAAGCGGTTCAAGCCCAGCAATGCACCGCAGCACCGTACTCTTACCGCAGCCACTAAAGCCCAAAAGACAGCCAATCTCCCCTTTTGCCAAACCAAAGTCCAGTGCATTGACGATGGGTTGCCCTTTGATATAGCTGGCACTTAGGTTGCTCACTTCAAAATAATGCGTCATGTTGTCAATCCTTCTCACTTTGGCGAATCAGCCACCACACAGGCACAAGCCCCACCGCAATCACAATCAAACTTGGCAATGCCGCCCTTGTCCACATGCTTTCGCTGGTCATCTCAAAAATCCGTACCGCCAATGTATCCCAGTCGTGCCTGCGTGTCATGAGCGTGATGGGCATTTCTTTCATCACTTCCACAAAGCCGATGAGCAGTGCGGTGAATGCCCCTGTTCTTAATACAGGCAGCACAAGATATCTTAGCCGTTGCCAAGGGCTGTCGGTCAGCAGCATGGCGGCGTGTTTTTGTGATGGGGTAAGCCTTTGTAATTGCTTGTCCACAGGCAAAAAACTCACCGCAAAAAACCGTGTCAACAGTGCGACAATCATAATCACCAGACTGCCACTTAATACCTGAGAGCTGGCGATACCACTATCAATCAACAGATTGTCCAGCCATGCAATCGGTATCAGCACCCCAACCGCCAGCACCGTCCCCGGCATGGCATAGCCCAAGCCACTTAATGACACCAGCAGTCGATTCATCGCCGTGGGGTATTGGTACTTTAGCCACGCCATCACCACAGACAACGTTGCCAGTGCCACGGTGCTGGCGGTGGCAATAATCAGCGTATTTTTGATATAATGCCAATAACGCTCGTCAAAGTCTTCTTGCCAATGCGACACGCTCCACCACGCAAGCTGCATGACAGGCAACAAAAATGCAAATAAAAACACAAGACCACACACACTGCTTGCGATAATTCGCTTGTATTTAGATAGCACAAAACGCTTGCCACGCCCTGCACTGGGAGCGGCATAACGCTTGCTGTGCCAGTATTGTTCGGCGATGACGCACATCAGCACCACGATGATAAGCAAACTGGCAAGCTGGGCGGCGGTTTCTAGCTGATACAGGCTAAACCACACCTTATAAATGGCGGTGGTCAAGGTCTCTACATTAAACACCGACACCGCCCCAAAGTCCGCCACGGTCTCCATACTGGCAATCAAGATACCGCCCACAATCCAAGGGCGTGCCTGCGGTAGGGCAATCGACCAAAACGCCTGCCTGTGCGTCAGCCCCAGCATTTGCCCAGCTTCGATGGCTCGCCTGCCCTGCGTAACAAAAGCCTGACGTGCCAGCAGATACACATAAGGATAAAAGACCAGCGACAGCACCAAAGCCGCCGCCCACACATTGCGTATTGAGCCGATACTCGCCTGTACGCCAAGTGCTCGCAGCGTCGTCTGTAACGGACCTGTGTATTCAATAAAGCCCACGCTGACAAATGCCAGCACATAGGCAGGAATTGCCATCGGCAACATCAACGCCCACACAAAAAATTTGCGTCCCCAAAATTCATACATACTAGTAAGCCATGCCAAATATGTCCCCAGCACGCCTGTACCCAGTGCAATCAGTGCCAGCAGTATCAAGGTGTTTTTGGTGGCATTTGGCAAAATGTATTCTAAAATATGCGTCCACGCACTATTAATATCGCCCAACCACGATGCCAAAATCACCATAATCGGCACGAGCATAAGCCCTGTGATGAACAAAATGGCAAAAGAGCCAAACACTTTGGCAAATGGACGCTTAGCACGGTAAGAGGTATGAGAAGTATCGTTAGGCATAAGAACTTGTATCAGTTTGAATGCGAAATTGGAATTGAGATAAAATTAAATATAGTGGATTAAAATAAAAACGAGACAAGGCGACAATGCTCACCGTACGTCCGTGGTGTTACTTGTAGTACATAAGAACACCCACAACGTAAGTATCATTGCAATTTTAATCGACTATATCAACAAAAAACAGGATTGACCGCCCTAAGCAGCCAACCCCAATCAGTTGTTAAAACAAGCCAATGATTATTTATAACCTGCTTTGTCCATCAACATCACTGCTTCGGCTTGGCGTTCACCAAATTTGGTAACATTAATGTCGTCTTGCTTAAACTCACCCCAAGATTTTAACAAAGGCGATACTTCACCAGCTGGATTGACAGGATATTCTTTGTCGCTGCTAGAATATAGGCTTTGGGCTTCTTGAGATGACAGCCATTCGATAAGTTTTAGGGCTTGCTCGCTGTTTTTGGCACTGGTGGTAATGCCCGCCCCAGAGACGTTCACATGCGTACCTGTAGTGGCTTGGTCTGCCCAACCGATAGAGATTTTGTCCGCCATTTCAGGCTCTTTTTCAACCAAGCGGCCATAGTAGTAGCTATTGGCAACGCCCACTTGACATTGCCCTGCTCCGATGGCTTTTAGCATATCGGTGTCATTGCTAAATGGGTCGGTGGCAAGGTTGGCAACCCAGCCTTTGACGATATTTTCGGTTTTTTCGGCACCGTGATGTTCGATAAGGCTGGCTACCAAGGATTGATTGTAGACGTTATTCGATGTACGCAGGCACAGCTTGCCTTTCCATTTTGGGTCTGCCAAGTCTTCGTAGCCTATGATTTCATCTGCTTTTACGCTGTTTGGTGCATAAAAAATGGTTCTGGCACGCAATGACAAGCCTGTCCAGTAGCCTTCTGGATTACGGTATTTGGCAGGGACGTTTTGTTCGATAACGGTAGATTTTAGGGCAGGTTGCAACATATTTTCTTGTACGGCTTGCCATAGGTTGCCAGCGTCAACGGTAAGCAGCATATCGGCAGGTGAGTTTGCCCCTTCGGATTTTAGACGCTGCATGAGTGGACCGGGTTTGTCGGTAACCAAATTAATCTTAACGCCTGTCTCTTCGGTGAATTTGTCCAAAATTGGCTTAATCAGCTGCTCATTACGAGAAGAATAAACCGTAACCTCGCCGCCTGCTGGGGCTTCGCTTTTTGTGTCAGCAGGCTTGTCTGCTGGTGCGGCTGCGGTGTTGTTAGATTGGTTGCACCCTGCCAAAAAAATAGCACTGATGGCGGTTGCCAAGACAGCGGTGCGTCTGAAAGACAAAACGTTCATAACTCATTCCTTATTAAAAACCATAAAAATAGGTCAACACAACTTTTTGGCAACCACTGGTAACAAAAATACCCAACTGCACCAACATTCGCCAACTTATCTAAAACAAAGCATTATATTAATACAAAAGATAATAATTATCAACAATTATTGCAAAAATATGAGTTTTTATTAAAATTTCCTTTGTGGTTGAAACCCTTTCCTTTGGGAAGGTATAATACATTTTGGTGGGGAGCAGTCCCTTCCAAGTCAGGGCAATTCACAATTGTCCTGTGAATTGAAACATTGTAACATAGCAATTCGCCCCATATAATATAGCCAGCACTTTCTAGCCCAAGGAATTTATCATGACCGATTTACTCACCCTTGCTCAATCTCGCTACACCACCAAAGCCTATGATGACAGCTATGTCATTGATGATAAGACTTTTGATGAGATTTTGCAGATTTTGCGATTGACACCGTCTTCTATCAATAGCCAGCCTTGGCATTTTTTTGTGGCAAAAACCCCTGCTGCCAAGGCAAAAGTCGCCCAGTCTATGAGCGTAGACACCTTTAGTTATAACGCTCCCAAGGTGCTAAACGCTTCACACGTCATCGTGCTGACTACCATGACCGACATGACAGACGCACATCTAGACAAAATCACCGACGCAGACATTGCCGCTGGCAGATACACCGACCGTGCGGTAGGACATGCCCCACGCCTGCAATATGTACAACTGTACCGACAAATGGGCGTACTAAAGCCATGGCTAGAAAATCAAACGCACATCGCCTTGGGGCAGCTGCTGTTGGCGGCGGCAGATAAGGGCTTGGACGCAACGCCGATTGGTGGCTTTGACCCTGTGGTGCTAGATGAAGTGCTGGGCTTGGCGGACAAAGGCTTGACAAGCAGTGTAGTGGTTGCCATCGGCAAACGCAGCACCAATGACAATAATGCCGCCCTGCCCAAGTCAAGACTGGCGTTGGCGGATATGGTGAGTTATATTGAGTAGGGTCTGCACTATACAAAAAACCAGCAATCGTTAAAATTTCTGACAAATTGCATTTTTTGCGTTATTTTTTGTTGATTTTTTCAAGCAAACATTTCCATCACCCCAAACACTCACCCCAACCGAACGCTTGCATTACCCTAGCAAAATCATCGTCCAGTGGGGCGATGACTTGTATTCGCTCGCCTGTTTGCAGATGATTAAAGTCTAATTGACTGGCGTGTAGTAGCAAACGTCCCACGCCAGTATGAGCCAGTACCGCCTTGTTTTGGGCGGTGTCGCCATGTGTGGTGTCGCCGATGATGGGGTGAAATAGGTGCGTCATGTGCCGTCTTAGCTGGTGCTTGCGTCCTGTGTGTGGCACAAGTTTGATAAGTGAATAGCGAGAAGTCGCATACCGCTCACACACCACAAAAGGCAGCTCCGCCGTCGCCATACAAGAAAAATCCGTGATGGCGGTCTCGGCAGGCTTATCCTTGTTGGCAAATTTGTCCGCTATTTTGTCAAGCCGTGGTTTTAGAGCATAATCAATCCGCCCTGTCATGGGGCTACCCCTATCACACACGCCATTCACCTTGTGGCAGACCCAGCCACGCACCACCGCCAAATATTGCTTAGATACCGTATGATTGGCAAATTGCTCAGACAACTGGCGGGCGGCTATGCTGGATAAAGCAAATAGCAGCACCCCTGATGTCGGTCTGTCCAGTCGGTGTACAGGGAACACATGTTGCCCTAACCTATCTCGTAAGCCCTGCATAACGAACTGCGTCTCGTGCTTAGCAAGCCATGAGCGATGTACCAGCATACCAGCAGGCTTATTGACCGCCACGCAGTCGTCATCTTGGTAGAGAATTTGGAGCATGATTGGTATCGCCTGTGGGGAGTTTGGTGATGATTTGGTGTTCTCTTAAGAGTGTGCAATCTAGGCTTGGTGCGTGGCGATGTATTCACGCAGGACATTGTTCATTGCAGTTTGCCAGCCTTTGCCACGAGCCTTAAAATACGCCAATACATCACTGTCAAAACGAATGCTGACCGCCTGTTTTGGGTTGTCCGAGATGGGTCTGCCGAGCTTACTTTTAAGCTCGGTGTAGCTATGACTGATGACGGCATTATCCCAGTCAAATGCCGTCTCGTGTTCGTCTTGTGGGACGGTATCAGGAGCATTGGCGAGCAAGGCATTAATGTCCATAGATGGCTTTGATATATTGCTTGGTTTCATATTTGTCCGCCTGTCTGATTGAGATGATGTGTGGCACGATACGATCAGTCCATATCATCAGTGCTATAGTCAAATAAATTCATTTTAGGACGAGGAAAACGAGCGGAGATAGTACAAGTAGTACAGCGAGTGAGTTTGATGACGTACTAAATTGAATTTAAAAGACTATACTTGGTTGTTAAGTATGCCATAGCTCTGTAGTCGCTGTTCTTTGTAGGTGATACGCTTGTCAATACTGGTAAGCATAGGACTGTCAAAAATCACTTCACAGCCAACAAAGTCAATATTGTGTTTGGTGATATTGGCTTGACGTTTGGCTTCGTCAAAGCTAATGGGACTGACTGACACAAATCTATCCTAAAAAAGTAAAAACATCTGCTTTATTGTATATACATAAAAATCGTCTGTCAACTAAAACAAAAAACACGCCGCCATTCACACAGCGGCGTGTTAAACACGCAAAAAATCAAATCCTACTGACTACGCACGGCACGCACATAACCTGAGTCGCTCTTACTGCTGGGATATGTGTAGCTGTTGTAGAACTCCACAATCCACACCGCACCAGTATCGGCACTAGGCGAAGACGACCAATAGGGTTCGCCTGCCGTATTAGGAAACAAGCGTTCGTTAATGGCTGGACTGTAGCAGGCATCGTCCACTAGACTATTTAACTCCTTAATGTTCGGCAGACGATAGCCGTTGCCGATGGCATTGGTAGCGGTGAGTGCCTGCTGCCAGTTGTAGTGACTTACTGTGCCTATGCAAGTCGTGCCGCTCCACGTCTGCCCTAGGCTACAGCGTTGCCATATTAAGCCTGTAACATTGTCCTTGACTTCCGTGCCATTGGTCATCACCGTATAGCGGCTGTCTGGGCGTGTTGAAGCAGTGCAAGTCTGTGCCTGTGCAGTGATAGGCAGGGCAGTGAGTAATAGTATTGCACCCACAGTGGTGTTGCGTGATAGATATTTCATTAGAAAATTCCTTGATTGAATAGCTTGTTCTACTGTATCTGTGGTCGGTCGGTATTCGCCTACTGACTGGGACGTACGGCACGCACACCAAGGTGAGAACTCTTACCGCTGGTGTACGTGAAACTATCATCATTGAAGCTCACATACCACGCATAGCCCTGCGGATAACCCTGATATCTCACACTTGACGAAGTCGACCAGTATCCGTCGCTTGATATATTAGTAAAGATAGAGTTGATTGCAGGATTGTAACGTCCATAGTCTATGATACTCATCAGCTCTTCTCGTGTAGGCAGTCGCCAGTCGCTATAGCCGCAGTAGTTGGCGGCATTGAGTGCGTTGATGTGCTGGGCGGTGTCGTCCCATGTGTAGGTATTATCTTTATTAGCCGTGGTCTTTTGTTCCCACAGTAGCCCTGTTACGTTATCTTTGACACATTCATCATTGTTATGCTTACGAACGGTGTAACTCATGGGCTGACCTGCACGCACTTCACCGTCCTGCTGTAGTCCACGCCAACCGTTTTTGAGTGCGGTGCAGACAATACTATTACTACTGTCATCACCACATAGGGTGATACCTGTGGCGGTGAGTTTGGCGGTAGATGATGTTGGTGGCGTAACTGGTGTTGTGGGTGTTGTCGCTGGCGGTGTTGTCGGTGGTATCGGTACGACTGGTGTTGGGGGAGTGGTAGGCGTGGGAGCAGCAGGCACACTAGGAGTGGTGGGAACACTAGGAATGGCAGGAGTACTAGGCACGCTGGGAGTGCTAGAGTTACTCGCTGGATTATTTACTGCTGGGCTGTCCCCCCCCCGCAACCTGCCAACATCAAGCTAGCAACCACAGCGGATAGCATGGTTTTTGGCATATAATAGGACATCGATATCGCTCCTTGTTTTGATAAAAGCATGGATAATAAAAACTAACTTAACACTCTCCCATCATGCAACATCTGCCACCAAAAATCAACCAAAAAATCACAAAAATGTATCCGTTGTGAGAATTTTTGTGCAATTTTTATATCGTTTGTTTATTTTTTATACAGATGTATTGGCTGGGCTTGATAAATATGATGAGATGATGATAAAGTGATGGTAGGTATAGCACAAGCATTAGCATGTGCTGAGCTTGTTTTTTTGTGTTAAAATCTTTGTGAGTACAATGAACACCTACGAGAACTTTTCTTAGAGTATTGGCATTTGTGGCTCAACAACCAAAATTCATGCTGACACTCACACAAAACCCCCAAACATTACGTTTAGGGGTTTTGGTTAAAAGGCGTAAGTTATTACATAGCGTTTATTCATCGCCAAATTTGCGGGCTTTTTTGGCTTGGCGTTTTTCAAAAAACACTTCTTCGGTGGTGCGTGGTTTTTTGGTGAAGGGTTTTTTATTAAAAGACGCACCGCCATTGCCGTTGCCAGCATAGCCGCCTTTGTTGTCTTGACGGCGACCATCAAAGCTGCGTTCACCAAAACCACGCTCGCCACGGTTATGCTCACGACCGCCAAAACCACGTTCATTGCGGTCTTGATGACTGCGTCTGTCGTGCGTGCCATATTCACGGCGTGGGCGTTCGCTGTTATCAGAACGACTGTTGTCAAAACGGCTGTGATAGCCACGTCCGCCTTGATTGTCTTGGCGGCTGCCTTGATGGCTGTCTTGACGCTCAAAGCTACGTTCACTACGCTCGCCACGATTGCTGTCAACACGTCTGTCGCCATTGTGGTTGCTACGCTGATAGCCATTGCCAGCAAAATTGCCACGCTCGCCACGCTCATTATAGCCACGGCGATTGTCATCAAAACGACGTTCACCGCCAAAGCCACCACGATTGCCATTGAATTGGCGGTTGTCAGCATTGTCGCCACGGTGGAATTCACGCTCCGCATTGTCAAAATTGCGGCGATTGTCGCCAAAACCACGACTTTCAAAGCCACGTCCACGATTATCACCAAAGTTGCGTCCGCCTTGATAATCGCCACGCCCACGACCACCGCCAAAACCACCACGACCCCCATCACGAGAACCATTACGACCGCCATCACGTCCACGACTGCGTCCGCCTTTTTTGTTTGGGCGGTCGTTGCTTTCGAACAGTGCCAATTTGCGTGGCTCTAGCCCTTCGATACTCATCACAGGCATTTCACGTTTTAGGTAACGTCCAATCTCACGCAGCTGGTTTTTGTCATCTAGGCTGCACAGGTTAATCGCCACGCCAGTACGCCCCGCACGTCCACTGCGTCCAATGCGGTGTACATAGTCTTCAACTTGTCTTGGCAAATCATAGTTAATCACATGGCTGATGGTGGCGATATCGATACCACGTGCTGCCACATCGGTAGCAATCAAAAACTGGCATTTGCCTGCTTTGACATCTTGGATAATGCGGTTACGCTTGCCTTGGGGTAGGTCGCCATGCAGATAACGAGCCTTGTAGCCCTTGTCCGCCAAGTCTTCGGCAAGTTTTTCACTGCTGCGTTTGGTGGCGGCAAAAATCACCGCTTGGTCAATCTCAGGATTGTTCAAAATCTCAAGCAACAGCTGGTTTTTGTGTCCAAAATCATCACAGTAGTATACCGACTCTTCGATGTGAGCGGTCTCTACTTTGATAGAGATGTTTTTTGGGTCGGTGGTGAAGCTCGCTGCAATCTTGCCAACAGGACCGTCCCATGTGGCAGATGACATGATGGTCTGGCGGTTGTCTGGGGTCTTGGCAAGAATGGCGTTAATCGCATCACTAAAGCCCATATCCAGCATACGGTCGGCTTCGTCCAGTACCAGTATATCCAGCTCGGACAAATCCACACGTTCATCATTGATATGGTCAAGCAAACGCCCCGGTGTCGCCACGATAATCTGCACGCCCTTACGCAAGGCACGGATTTGTCCGCCATAAGGAGCACCACCTACCAAAGGCACACTAAACACACCTTTTAACGCACCACCATAATTACGCACGTTGTCCTGCACTTGCAATGCCAATTCACGCGTTGGGGTGAGAATGAGTGCTTTGGTCATGATTTTTTGATGGCGACTGGCAGACTTGGTGCTGAACTCGTCTTTTTGTTCGTCGTCAAACTTAGGCTTTGTGCCAGTTTTGGCAAGTTTGTCAAGAATTGGCAATACAAAGGCAGCGGTTTTGCCAGAGCCTGTTTGGGCGGACAACAGCAAATCGTGTCCTGCCATCGCCAGCGGAATTGCCCCTGCTTGAATGGGGGTGGGGGTGCTGTAGCCAGATTTGGCAAGTGCGGCAAGCAAAGGCTTGGCAAGTCCCAAGCTGTCAAAGCCTGCTGTAGGAGCTTGCTCGGTATTTGCGTCAGAAACGTTTGCGTGTGGGATATTGTCAACAATATCAGAAGTGATGTGCATGTCGGTCATGGTGTTTTTCCAATAAACAAAAGCAGTCGATGACAACACCCAAGTCTTATAATACTGGTGAAAGATGGGTATGTTAATTTTGGTACTGCTTGTAGGTCGCTAAGTTTTGTGATTGTCAATTCTATAAAAGTATTCGGCACAAAACACAAAATCATCGGCGACAATTAGAAAAACGGCAAAACCGCTTACAAAAGGCACAGTAAACTGCTTATCGAGAGCTTTTGCTTATATGTATACATATCAAAGCAAAAGCATAATCGTGGACGATGTCATCATGCGAAAAAAGATGATAAGTATAGCACGGATTTGGCAAATCACCAAAGAAATTTTGACAATTGTGATGGGGATTTGTAATGAATGTTAAGTCATTGTGATAAGTAAGTTGTTATAGTTATTACAACACCTTGAAAACATTAAACTTTATGCAATTCACCGCTTTACACTTCTAACAAAAAATTAATCGGTCCGTCATTGGCTGCCATCACCGTCATGTTTGCCCCAAATTCTCCTGTGGCAATCTTGTGGTGCTGCGTGCGAGCATAAGCGACCAATTCGGCAAACAACGCCTGTGCCTGTGCTGGGGGCATGGCAGGGGCAAAATCAGCACGGCGACCCTTGTCGGTATTCGCCATTAAGGTGAATTGCGATACTAGTAGCAGTCCGCCTTGCACGTCTAAGACGCTTTTGTCGAGCTTACCAAGTTTGTCTGCGTCGGTGGTGTTCTCAAAAATGCGGTAGGTTAGGATTTTGTCAATGAGTTTTTTGGCGGTATGAATGTCGTCCGTCTTGCCAATGCCGATGTACGCCAACACGCCTGCGTCTATCTCGCCGATGATGTGTTGATTGACGGCAACACTGGCATGGTGGACACGCTGGATTAGGGCTTTCATAGGGATTTTGTTCCTTGGTTGGTTGGTGAATTGGCTTGTGGTTTGATTGGCAGTGATAAACATTAGTAAGTGATGGGTATCAGTAGTGTCAGTTAGATGACGTCTTGTTCACAAAATAATGATACCGCACCCAATCATAGCCCCAATTATAGATAAAGGCATACACCGTGATGGCACTTGCCAAGCCAATATCCATGAGAAATGCCTGCCACAAAGAAACCTTGAGTACGCAAGCAATCACAGGCACGGTAAACAGCAACAATCCCCCTTCAAACAGCCCCACATGCAGCAATCGCACGCCAATCCCACGGTGCAATCGCTCCCCTGTGAACACCTTGTCAAAAACCCAATTAAACACCACGTTCCACGCCATCGCCATGAACGCCATCAAAATAGACACCCCAAGGGCGGCATTCATGTTTTTTGTGCCGAACAGTTTGAGTATCAAGAGCGATACCGCAATTGCCCCACATTCAAACAGCACCGCATGGAACACACGCTCCTTGGCAGTCATGGGGCTTGCGTTGTTGGCACTCATATCACACCTAGCTTGGCAAATAAAACGGCAATTATAGCAAATTTGGTGTAAAATTAAGGGTTATTTTTATGATAAAAAGGTTATGATGATGAGCAAAATTTTTACCACACTCCAAAACTTCGTCCCCCAACAAGCCCTATCCCAAGCGGCAGGACTGCTTGCCAAAAGCGAAAACCCTTATCTTAAAAAAGCCTTTGTGCGTACTTTTGCCAAGGCGTACGGCATTAAGCTAGATGAGTATGCACGTGGGAGCTTGGACGATTATGCCAGTTTTAACGACTTTTTTACAAGGGAATTAAAAGACGGCAAACGCCCCATTGACGATACAGCGGACGGTATCGCCTGCCCTGCTGATGGTATGATTTCGCAGATTGGGGCGATTGCTGGGGGGCAGATTTTGCAAGCCAAAGGACGTGATTACAGCGTAGGGCAACTGCTCGCCGATTATGATGAAGGGCAGGCGTTTGTGGACGGGGCGTTTGCCACGGTATACCTAGCACCCAGCAATTACCACCGTGTGCATATGCCTTTTGATGGCAAGCTCATCGCCACTCGCTATGTACCCGGCTCGCTGTTTTCGGTCAATAATGCCACCGCCCAAGACATTCCAGATTTGTTCGCTCGTAACGAACGCTTGGTGTGCGTGTTTGAAACCGCCTTTGGCAAAGCCTGCGTGGTACTGGTAGGGGCGATGATAGTCGCAGGCATTGAATGCGTCGCCACAGGGCAAATCAAACGCACGCCTTATATCCAATACCGCACGCATGACTTGGTGCTGAATAAGGGTGATGAGCTTGGTAGGTTTTATCTGGGTTCGACGGCTATCATTATCCTGCCAAGCTCTGCTGGTATTCGCTGGGATAATGAGTTCACCCACGGCAAAAAAGTGGTGATGGGGCAGAATATGGGTAATATAAGTGTTTGATGACTGCTAAGATTGTGGATTGACAAATCGTGGATTGATGAGCCGTGTGGATTGAATAAGCTGTGTGGATTGGTGTCATCTTAACACCAGCCCACACAAAAATATCAATCACTTTATTTTAGCCAATTAACATACTAATCTTAACCAAGCTACTTAATCACCCCGCTAAAGCCAATGCGTACGCTAGGGTCGCCTTCGCTGGCGAATGACACACCGCCTGCCATCGACCAGCGTCCATTGTCTGATGTTCTGCGAAGACTTAGCCCAACCGCCTGCTCGCCGCCATGATACGCCGCCCCAACCGCATAAGTGTATTTACCTGCGATGTGCGGTGCATGCTCTAGTGCCATCGCAGAAGCAATTCCTGCTTTGGCTTCACGGTCAACACGCTCAAGGCGTTCATTGGTATAAGCTAGGGCATTGCCAAGGTGGTTGATTTCTGTGCCTAGCTGTTCAATATTGTTGGCGTTGTTCATTATCTGTTGGTTGGCGGCGTGTAGTTGAGCACCATTGACCGCATCGGTGCTGGTGGCGGACAGCTCTCCTGCGGCGACGTTTGTAACTTTGGCATTGCCTGCATTAAGCCCTGCACTCGTGATACTTGCTCCACCGTTGATGGTCAATCCTTCGGCATTGATGGTGGTGTCGCCTATCACGATTTCATTGGGCGTGGTGCTTGCAAGGGTGTTTGTAGCGGTGTTGTTTAAGCTAGTGATAGCAAGGCTGTCTTTACCGTCGTCGCCTTTATCCCCTTTGTCCCCCTTATCACCTTTGTCGCCTTTTTCACCTTGAATGCCTTGCTCGCCTTTTTCACCGTCTTTGCCATCGATACCATCACGACCAGCTGCACCAGTTAAACCAGTGTCGCCTTTATCTCCCTTATCTCCTTGAATGCCCTGCTCGCCTTTTGCACCAGTTTCGCCTTTGTCGCCTTGCAAACCACGTTCGCCTTGCTCACCTTTAGCACCATCTTTGCCATCACGACCGTTTACACCATCTTTGCCGTCTTTACCAGCTGCACCAGTTAAACCAATGTCGCCTTTTGCACCAGTTTCACCTTGTAAACCACGTTCACCCTGCTCACCTTTAGCACCGTCTTTACCATCACGACCGTTTGCACCAGTTAAACCAGTGTCGCCCTTATCACCTTTAGCACCGTCTTTGCCGTCAATACCATCACGACCATTTGCACCATCTTTGCCAGCTACACCAGTTTCGCCTTTTTCTCCCTTATCGCCTTTCTCGCCTTTAGCACCAGTTTCACCTTGCAAACCACGCTCCCCTTGAATGCCTTGCTCTCCTTTTTCACCGTCTTTGCCATCAATACCATCACGACCGTTTGCACCATCTTTGCCAGCTACACCAGTGTCGCCTTTTGCACCAGTGTCGCCTTGAACACCTTGAATGCCTTGCTCGCCTTTAGCACCATCTTTGCCAGCTGCACCAGTTTCACCCTTATCGCCTTGAATACCTTGTTCGCCTTTTTCACCTTTAGCACCAGTTAAACCAGTGTCGCCCTTATCTCCCTTATCGCCTTTGTCGCCTTGTAAACCACGTTCACCAGTGTCGCCTTTTGCACCAGTGTCGCCCTTGTCGCCTTGAACACCTTGAATGCCTTGCTCGCCTTTAGCACCATCACGACCGTTTGCACCGTCTTTGCCAGCTGCACCAGTCAAACCAGTGTCGCCTTTATCACCTTTAGCACCAGTATCACCTTTAATACCTTGAATGCCTTGTAAACCACGTTCGCCTTTCTCGCCTTTTGCACCAGTTTCGCCTTTTTCGCCTTTCATGACTTCGGCACTGATGATGATTGTTTTACCATCTTGCTTGATATTGATGTTGTCGCCTGCAACGAATGTCAAAGTTTCGCCCAGTTTGACGGTTTCAAAAGTTGGGGTGGTGGAAATTGTGTCAGTGCCAGCTTTACCAACATTAAAACGCCACCCTGTATCAATCACGCTATACAGCTGGCTGCCGTTAATGCCATCGGTAGATGTGGCACTGATTTGCCCTGCGGCGACGTGTTTGAGTTGTCGCTCTTTGCCAGCAGCACCAAAAGACACCTGCATACCTGCATGAGCCGCTTGCCCTGCAAAGCCTGTGTAGCTAACGTGGCTGAGTATCGCTTCGGTCTCTTTTGTGGCTTTATCTGTCGTATTCGCCCCAAAGCCAATCGCCACCGAAGCATCACGCTCGGCATATGCTCCCACACCGATGGCGGTTGCTCCAATACCCATCGCTCTCGCCTTAGTGCCAACCGCCGTGGACAAATCACCCCCTGCATAAGACTGCACACCGATGGCTATCGCACCGTGGGCGGATTCGGTACGGGGAAATTTGCCATCAATATCACGATTGTTCGCTCCTGTGCCAATCAAGGGTCTGCCTGTCTGTGCTGCGTAGACTTGCCCCAGTGTGCGTGTTTCTTCTTCGCCTGCTGGCGGTTCGCTGGTGATAATGCTGGCGACACGATTCAAATCATCACCACCAATCGCAATAGACGAATGCCCTGTAGCCTTGACATCTGCCCCAATGGCGATGGCTTGGTCTCCTGCGGCACTGCTGTTGCCACCCACAACGGTACGTCCGCCGCCATCTCCTATCGCAGACGAACCTGCACCGATGACAATACTGTTTTGGCTGGTTTCGATACTTGCCAAATGCCCAATGGCGATACCGCCAGCGTCTGTACTTCTGCCTGCGGTGTGCACTTTTGCCCCATCGCCACAGACCACGGCATTGATTGCCATACCTGTGGCATTGCTGTCGCTACATGTGGCGACTGCGGCGACAGATGGCATAGGCAACGGAATAAACAAGCTGCTCAAAACAGCAGATACCGATACTTTTAACAAGCTGTATGGACGATAAGAGTGGCGATTACGCTTGGCGGTGGTCATGATAATCCTTGTGGATAAATATTAGGGTCTGTCTACAATTCATCACGCCAAACAATTAAGTTTGAAATTTGCGGTAAACGTACAAAGACGAAATGTGGGCAGACCTTAGCCAAAGGTGTGTCAGTATATCAATGGGCTGTGGGTTTGCCTGCATTTTTGTACAGCAAGCAATACAGGCACAAGTCCAAAACTCCTTTTGGCTTACAATCGTGAGTTAAAAATAATACAAAATCAACTAAGTCTAATAACGATAATACCCCAAAATAAAATTATTTCAATACATTTTATAGATTTTTGTAATGAATATTGCTATTATAGATGATTAAGGTAAGTTTTTGTAATAAATGATTTTATGATTGATGAAAAATTAACATATCAAACAAAAACCCCTGTTTTTTAAAACAAGGGCTTGGTGTATATGAATGATGGTGTTGTTTTGGGTGGGTTTGGTGGATACAGTACGGAGTGTACGTTACTTATAGTCAAATAAATTCATTTTAGGACAAGGAAACCAGTAGCAGATAGTACAAGTAGCACAGCAAGCGAGTTTGACGACGTACTAAATTGAATTTAAAAGACTATAGTATTATGCTCACCAAGCCCAGGCGGCGGACTGCGATAGGTCGCTGGGGTGTCGGATAACTTGATGGGATTACCCAATACTTTGACCCCATTGTCAAAGGTGTGTATCATCTCACGCTCGATAACTTGGGGCAAATTCAAGGCTTCGGCAACATCGTTAATCGCCCCACACGGCACGCCAGCACTCTCTAGCCGCTCAATCCAGTGGCTACGAGTGTGCATGATGAACACATCTTGTAGCATAGGCACAAGGGTATCACGGTGCATGACACGGCTAGGATTGGTCGCAAAGCGTTCATCGCTATGCCAGCCCTGCCCCAGCACCGCACACAACCGTGCAAACTGTCCGTCATTGCCGCACGCCACGATAAAATGCCCATCACTCGCCGCAAATACTTGATACGGCACGATACTGGCATGGCTGTTGCCAAGACGCTGTGGCGTGTCGCCTGTTGCAAGATTATTCATGCCGATATTGGCAAGCATGGCGATACTACTGTCCAAGAGTGCCACATCCACCCATTGCCCCTTACCTGTGTGGGTGCGAGCGTGCAAGGCGGTCAAAATCCCCACGGTTAATTGCAGTCCTGCGAACAAATCTGCCACCGCCACACCCACTTTTTGGGGCTGTCCGTCCGTCTCGCCTGTGATACTCATAAGTCCTGATAGACCTTGAATAATATAGTCATAACCTGCCTTATGTGCGTCCATGCCTGTCTGTCCAAAGCCTGTCAAAGACGCATAAATCAGCCGTGGATTAATGGCGGATAGGCTCGCATAATCCAGTCCATATTTGGCAAGATTACCCACCTTAAAATTCTCCACCAGCACATCGGCGGTCTTGATAAGCTCCTTGATGGTATGCTGTCCGTCTGCTGTGGTAATGTCGATGGCGATGGACTGCTTGTTGCGGTTCACCGTGGCAAAGTAGGCACTGGTCGTGCTGCCGTCTGCATGGGTGAAGTTGGGCGGATTCCACTGCCGTGTCTCATCGCCTGTGTGCGGACGTTCGATTTTTATCACCCTTGCCCCAAAGTCCGCCAATATCTGCGTACAGCTGGGGGCTGCCAACACACGAGACAAATCTACCACGGTGATACCTTGTAGTGCCTGCATAACTTATCCTTATCAGCCAAACGCCTGTATGCCAGTGATGGCACGCCCCAGTATCAAGGCATGAACATCGTGCGTGCCTTCGTAAGTGTTCACCGCTTCTAGGTTCATGACGTGGCGAATGATGTGAAATTCATCACTGATACCATTGCCGCCGTGCATGTCTCGTGCGGTGCGTGCTATGCCCAATGCCTTGCCGCAGTTGTTGCGTTTGATGAGTGAAATCATCTCTGGTGCAGCTTTGTCTTCGTCCATCAATCGCCCCACACGCAAGGCGGCTTGTAGTCCTAGGCTAATCTCGGTCTGCATGTCGGCAAGTTTGAGCTGGATTAATTGCGTGGCTGCCAAAGGACGAGCAAACTGCACACGGTCTAGCGTGTATTGACGAGCCGCACGCCAACAAAATTCCGCCGCACCCATCGCCCCCCATGCAATGCCATAGCGTGCTTTATTTAAGCAGCCAAACGGACCTTTTAAGCCACGAATATCAGGCAACGCATTGTCTTCTGGCACAAACACCCTATCCATCACAATCTCGCCTGTGATGGATGCACGCAGTGAGAACTTGCCATCAATCTTGGGGGCGGACAAGCCTTTCATGCCCTTATCCAAAATAAAGCCACGAATCTCGCCAGCGTCGTCCTTTGCCCACACCACGAACACATCTGCCACAGGGGCGTTGGTAATCCACATCTTAGTGCCGTGTAGCTCATAGCCGCCAGCCACTTTTTTGGCACGAGTTTGCATACTGGCAGGGTCAGAGCCTGCATTGGGTTCGGTCAAGCCAAAGCAGCCGATATATTCACCACTTGCCAGCTTTGGCAGATATTTTTGTTTTTGCTCGTCTGTGCCATAGCTATAGATAGGGTGCATGACAAGGCTCGACTGCACGCTCATGGCGGAGCGATAGCCAGAATCCACCGCTTCCACCGCGCGTGCCACCAAGCCATACGCCACACTACTCATACCAGCACAGCCATAGCCGTCAATGGTCATGCCAAGCAGACCCAGCTCACCCATTTGCCGCATGATGTGGGTGTCAAAGGTTTCGTGGCGATTTGCCATCAGTATATTGGGCATAAGCTCACGCTGACAAAAGTCCGTGGCGGTGTCGTACACCATGCGCTCTTCTTCTGTCAGTTGCACGTCTAACAACAAGGCATCTTGCCAATCAAAAGCAGCTCGTGTCATGATAAATGTCCTTTTTTGGGTGAGGTTCATGTTTTTGTCATTGGATTAGTTCCGCTATACAAAACTATAATTCTGTATTGTGGAATTGATTATATTAAAGCAAAGATTTTTGTCTTTGTAAAGCGTTTGGGGGAAAATTTGTTCAATGTCATCACTACACCCAATAAAAAACGCCCAAATGGACGTTTTTGTATAGGGTCTGCCGACAATTCATCACGCCAAACAATTAAGTTTGAAATTTGTGGTAAACACACGGCTT
>JAUNUB010000113.1 GCA_030538375.1 Moraxella sp.
CTTGGAACTTAGCATTTGAAACTTAGTATTTAAGTACCCAATCTATACAACGGAATATTTTATGAACGACAACGCACAAAGACAACGTATTTTGACAGGTATCACCACCACAGGCATACCGCATTTAGGCAATTATGTGGGCTCAATTCGCCCTGCCATTGCCGCCGCCAATCAAGCCAAAGACCGTGATGCAGGCGACGCTTTTTTCTTTTTGGCGAATTATCACGGCATTATCAAATGCTTTGACCCCGACGAGATTCACCGCTCTACTCGTGCCATTGCCGCCACGTGGTTGGCTTGTGGGCTTGACCCAGAATCGGTAACATTTTATCGTCAATCGGACGTGCCAGAGATTCCAGAGCTGGCATGGATTTTGAATTGCTCCTGTGCCAAAGGCTTGATGAACCGAGCCCATGCCTACAAAGCAGCGGTGGACATTAATCTTGCCAAAGATGACACCGACGCTGATTATGGCATTAGCATGGGGTTGTTTGGCTATCCTGTGTTGATGGCGGCAGACATTTTGATGTTTAATGCCACGCATGTGCCTGTGGGCAAAGACCAAATTCAACACATTGAGATGGCTCGTGATGTTGCCAATAGTTTTAATTTTAAATACAAAGAGTTATTTACCCTACCTGTTGCCGTGGTAGACGAAGATACGCCGTTATTGACAGGACTGGATGGACGCAAAATGTCAAAAAGTTACGGCAATACCATTCCGTTGTTTGGTGATGGCAATCCCCAAATTGACCCAGAAAAAGCCCTAAAAAAAGCCATCGCCCAAATCGTAACCACCAGTCAAGCCCCCGAAGAACCCAAAGACCCTGACAACTGCACGATTTTTGAGATTTATAAAGCCTTTGCCACTGCTGACGAGACAGCCGCACTTGCCACACGCTATCGTCAAGGCATTGGCTGGGGTGAAGCCAAGGATATTTTGTTTCACAAAATCAATGATGAAATTTCCCCCATGCGTCAGCGGTATTTTGAGCTGATGGACAATCCCAAAGAGCTAGAAGAAATCCTGCAAATGGGAGCTAGCAAGGCTCGCCGCAGTGCAAGTCGTCAGCTGGATAAGGCTCGCCGTGCCATCGGTATTCGCCCCTTGGCAAAACTCTAAGCCAAGCCCATGCAGTCAGCCACATCAGAACGCCTTGTACAACGCCCAAAGCCCAAAGACCCACGCACTAAAGATTCAAGCCAGCTGAGCATTCGTATCTTTGATACGCCTGTCGAGACGCTGCCACAGGATTTGTACATTCCGCCCCAAGCCTTTGCGGTGTGGCTGGAGCAGTTTGAAGGGCCTTTGGATTTTTTGTTGTATTTGGTCAAAAAAAATAATTTTGACTTGACCGAAACCGCCATTTTGCCGATTACCGAGCAGTACCTTGGCTATATCAATGAGCTTGGCGAAATGCACTTTGAGCTGGCAGGAGATTATCTGTTGATGGCAAGCACCTTAATCGCCATCAAAAGTGAGCTGTTACTACCGAACGCCGCTCATCAAGATGATGAAGTTAGCCCAAAAAAACAGCTGATTCGCAGGCTAGAAGAATACGCCCAAATCAAAACCGCCGCCAAAAATCTGGACGGTTTGATACGCTTGGAGCGTGATGTATTTTTGGCATTGACAAGCCTGCCAAGTCCAGACGTGATGGCAAAAGAGCTGCCCAACTATCCGCCAAGCCTGTTGGTGAACAGCCTTATCACCATGCAAATCAAGCCTGATTATCAAATGCACACGGTAAACATTGACCCTGTGCCATTGCCTATGCGTATCGCCCAAATCAGCGAAATGCTTAGTCAGCATGGCGAAGCAACTTTTTGGACGCTGCTGGATAGTACGCAGGGCAAATTGGGCGTGGTGGTGAGCTTTGTGGCGGTGCTAGAATTGATAAAACGTGGACTTGTGGGTTTTGCTGACGCTCAGCACACCTTTGACAATGCCGATACCGCCAATGACGATGACATCACTCATCATTCTTATCATCATGATTTGCAACAACAAAAACTGCATTGGCTGTATTAAGGGCTGTTGAAAATTCAGTTTTTACCGTGCTTTACATTTCATCATCCCATTGATATTATGACAAATTTTTTAGACCAATACCAAAAAACCAGCGAATTATCACGGCGAATTGAAGTGCTGCTACATGCTTCAGAATCGCCACTGACCGACCATGAACTCAAAAAACATTTGGCAATCAGTACAGATGAGCTAAAAAATGCCTTGAACGCCTTGCAAGAACGGCTGAGCACAGGGGTGCTGCAGCTGAACAAAACCGCCAATGGTTATCGCCTGCAAGTCAAAGACGAATACAGTGCCTTAATTCAGCACGCCTTTCCAGAACGTTTAGAAACCCTAAGCCAAGCACTGCTTGAGACCTTGAGCGTCATCGCCTATAAGCAGCCTGTTACTCGCAGTGATATTGAGCAGGTGCGTGGTGTTACGGTGTCGAGCAACATTCTAAGACAGTTATTCGATAAAGGCTGGATTGTCGAAAAAGGACACAAGGACACATTGGGTCGCCCTGCTCTACTGCACACTACCAATGAGTTTTTGGACGCATTTGGGCTTGGTGGTCTTGATGAACTGCCGCCATTGCCCGACCTTAGCAGTCTACAGGTGCAAGGCGTTTAAACCCCAAGAAATGCAAGCATATTTTTTGAAAATCTGCTATCATAACTCTTTAAACATTGTGAAATGTCATTTTCCAACCACAGGACACCCATTCATGAATACTCACACCGACCACACCCAAGATTTCGCTGGCGACAATTCAAACGACAATGCAAACGAGATTGGCACAGGTGATAAACTGCAAAAGCTGCTTGCCAATGCTGGCTTGGGTTCACGCCGTCAGCTAGAAGAAGTCATCAAAACTGGGCGTATCTCTATCAATGGACGTGTTGCTACCTTGGGCGACCGTGCCAGCAGTGATGATGAGATTCGCATTGATGGCAGATTGGTACGCCTAAAACCTGCTCGTGAAAAACGCCGCCGTGTGATTGCCTACTACAAGCCAGAAGGCGAGATTTGTTCGGCAGCCGACCCCGAAGGTCGCCCTACTGTCTTTGAACGCCTACCCAAGCTCAGCAATGACCGCTGGGTGATGGTGGGTCGCCTTGATATTAATTCGTCTGGACTGCTTTTGTTCACCAATGATGGTGAGCTGGCTCACAGGCTTATGCACCCATCAAGTGAAGTGGTGCGTGAATATGCGGTGCGTGTGCTGGGCGAAGTAACGCCTGACATCGCTCGCAACCTTACCACTGGCGTGCAGCTAGAAGATGGCTTGGCGAAGTTTGACGACATCAAAGAAGGCGGTGGTACAGGCGTAAACAAATGGTATCACGTCAGCCTAAAAGAAGGTCGCAAGCGTGAAGTCAGACGTATGTTCGAGTCTCAAGAGCTTAAAGTCTCTCGTTTGCTGCGTACTCGTTATGGTTCGTTTAAGTTGCCAAGTGAGCTGCGTACAGGGCGTTTTATTGAACTGGATAAATCGGACATTGCACATCTTGCCAATTTGGTTGGGCTTGTGCCGCACCAAAATGCAGGCTTGACCGACAGTGCCAAACAAAAACAGGCTCGTATCCACAAAAAACCGCTCAAAGCTCGCCATGATAACTACAAGGGCAAACGCAGTGATGGGCGTGATGACCGTAAGGCTCATGGCAAAACCGACCGCAACGAGCGTAAAAAAGACGGTTCGAACAAACGCAGCGACTTTAGCAAGATGAAGTTTGATAAGCTGTCATAATGATAAGTTGTTATAAATAGTTATTGTCAGCTTGGTAAACAGCGATTGGTGATATAGCTATCAAAAAAGGACGTATTTTTACGTCCTTTTTGTTGGTTTATAGTCAAATAAAGTTGTAGGATATACAGCCAATACATTTTTATTTACAATGATTGCCATATTAATATGGGTTTGACCGTATTATGACTGCGTTGGCTTTTTTTGGTTTTAGCGGTGCAAATCAGTTATAAGCTATCGCTACAAACTGTCTAAACCACGCCCCAAATCGGCAATAATATCACGCACATCTTCTAGCCCTACCGATAGACGAATAAGACCATCATTCACCCCTGCTTCACGGCGAGCTTCTGGGGTCATACGAAAATGCGTCGTCGTGGCTGGGTGGGTAATGGTGGATTTGGCATCGCCTAGGTTGTTGGTGATGGAGATGACTTTGGTGCTATCAATCACCTGCCAAGCCGCCGTTTGGTCTGCCACTTCAAAACCAATAATCGCCCCAAATGCCCCACCAGCGACATTCGTCAAGGCATTGTGCTGACGTTTGGCAATCTCGTGTGATGAATGGCTTGATAAGCCCGAAAAATGCACCGTCTGCACCTTGGGGTGATTTGCCAAATATTGAGCAACTTGATTGGCGTTTTCGCAATGCACTTTCATACGCAAGGATAAAGTCTCAAGCCCCTTGAGCAATGCCCACGCATTAAATGGCGATAAGCTAATACCCCCTGTACGCACCACCGTAAAGGCTTTTTCCATCAGCTCATCGCTACCAACCAACGCCCCACCAAGCACACGCCCTTGACCATCGATGTACTTACTGGCAGAATGAATGACGACGTCCGCTCCTAGCTCCAGTGGCTTTTGGATAACAGGGGTAGCAAAGCAATTGTCCACAATGAGCAATGCACCATTGGCGTGAGCAAGGCTGGACAAATGGCTCAAATCAGCAATCTGTGCCAAAGGATTGGACGGACTTTCGCAGTACAAAACCTTGGTATTGGGGCGAATGGCATTTGTCCAAGCGGCATTGTCAAAGCAGTCCACATAGCTAATCTCTATCCCAAATGGTGCAAAATAGGCATCAAACAACGCCACGGACGAACCAAACAATTGCTTGGCACACAATAGATGGTCGCCTGCTTTGAGATACGCCAAACACATGGTTAAAATCGCCCCCATGCCGCTGGCGGTTGCCACAGCACGCTCACCGCCTTCCATCAACGCCAATCGACGCTCAAAGGCACGCACAGTAGGATTGGTGTGGCGACTGTAGACATTGCCTTTTTTGTTGCCATTGAAGTGGTCGGCAGCGTCTGCGGCATTGGCATAGACGTAGGAGCTGGTGGCAAAAATCGCTTCGCTATGCTCCCCTTCATCTGTACGATGATAACCGCCACGCACCGCCAAAGTCTGCTCAAAAAAACCAAGGGCTGGGTCGATGGCATCATTTTGCCAATTGGGGTCAAGTACACTCATAAAAAACACTCCTACAATCATCAAAAAAATAATCCATCATAGCACACTCGATACTTATAGTCATTTAAAATCAAAATGAGACAAGGCGACAGCGACCGCCGTGTACAAATAGTACATAAGGGAGCTGGCAACGTAGTATCATTGCAATTTTAATTGACTATCAATTGCATAAAAATCACGATACGCACACTTACTAATTCACAATTGTATCAAAATTATATCAAAATTATGCTATGATATCCGCCACGGCAATTTGCAACTTTTTCAAAATAAACTGGCTGTGTTAAGGTTAAGCCCGCTTATATGGCACAGCTTATTCTTTTGGCAATGCCTGTATTTTTTGGTGTAATTATCAGCAATGCAACCAACAATCCTGCCAATGGCAAAATTCACACTTTTTTTGAATCGATTATGTGCATAAAACGACTTTTTGTGATTGCGGTAAGTATGACAGTGCTGAGTGCGTGCCAAAGCCTGCCGCAGACACCGCACTTAGAGCGTTCTATACACATCACCAGTGCGGTACACCAAATACATGCCACGCTTGCCGACAATCAAGAAATTGACAACGAGCTAACTTTTGCGGTGGGTGAACAGACACAAACACACCCTAATTTGTCAGGCTATTATCCCATCAGCACAGGGGCGAATGCCTTTGCTGCACGCAGTATCTTAACCGCCATGTCAAGCCACAGTATCGATGTGCAGTACTATATTTGGCATGAAGATGAAGCAGGGCAACTTATGCTAAAGGATTTGTGGGACGCTGCCGAGCGTGGCGTGATGGTACGAATCTTGCTAGATGATTTAAATGGTAGCAAAGCACTTGACCAGCTGTTGATTCGTGTCGCCAAGCACCCCAATATCGCCATTCGCCTAGCCAATCCAATGGCGTATCGCAATTTTCGTTTTGTGAATTATTTGGCAAATCCAATGCGTACCAATATCCGTATGCACAATAAAAGCATGACCTTTGACAATCATCTTAGCATTATCGGCGGACGTAATATTGGCAATGAATATCTCAATAACGATAAAAGCAATCAATTCGCCGACCTTGATGTACTTTTGATTGGTGAAGTCGTACCCAAGATAACAAGCAGCTTTGATGAGTATTGGGATTCCTTGTATGCTTATGATAT
>JAUNUB010000114.1 GCA_030538375.1 Moraxella sp.
GAATTGTCAACAGTCCCTAATCACTTTGCAATTTTTTGCCAAACATTGACTGACGCATGCGACAATCGACGCATTTCATCATGTTGCCAAAACAACGCTTCGCCGCCTGCCAAAATCAAATAGCCGCCAACATGCAATCTGTCTACCAATCTCGCCAAGATGTCTCGCTGGTCAAATCGCCGAAAATAAATCAACACATTCTGACATACAATCACATCTGCCTTGGTAACGCCCTTAGTAAGCAAGGACTGTGCCAAGCTGTCATCAAATAAATTGCACCACACAAAATCTACGCAATCACGCAGCACCGCAATCGGCTCAAAGTACCCCTGCTGAATCTCGCTTTTGACAGAGTAATAATAATCATCTGGCAGCGTATCAAACTCTCTTAGCGGATACTGTGCCTGCTTGGCAACGGCTAATGCTTGATAACTGGCATCTAGCCCAAGCAGTCGATAGTGCGGCGTGGCAGCACTTTGGTGCAATGCCATTGCCAACGACCACACTTCATGCCCTTCAGAACAGCCAGCACTTAGCACCACAAAGTTATCTTCGCTATGCTGGGCATGTTTTTGATACTGCTGCACCACAAAATCAATACTGGGCTTGTGGCGAAAAAATCGAGTCTCGGTAATCAGTATCGCATCTAACAAGACTTGGCGAGCCTCTGTATCAAAACGCACTCGCTCAAGCAAGGTTTGTGCCGTGATGTTATACCTAGCACAGGTGCTATTGATAGCATTCGTCAGCCAACCATGCTGCGTCTTTGGCAGCACAAAACCAATCCTAGCCTCTATAAAAGCCAGCCAAGGCGATAAGTCTTTGATGTGGTTGGCATTCATTGCTTTATTTATTTCACCTCAAAGCCATCATCTTGGGTAAAAAATACATCGTCATCAGACAGTTTAAAGCCAGATACAGACTCTTGCAATGCTGCCGCCATTTCATTCAAGCGACCCACCGAACGAGCGGTTGCCATCGTACCTGATGAAGTCTGCGATGTAATATCTTGAATGATATTCATCGTGCTAGAAATATGACCTGCTGACGTGGCTTGCTGCTGTGCGGCGTTCGAGATGCTTTGGATAAGCTCTGCCAAGGTATTCGATACGTTTTGTACCTCGCCCAGTGCCTCCCCTGCGTCTTTGGCAAGTTTTGCCCCTTTGACAACTTCTGCGGTGGTGGATTCCATCGAAGATACCGCTTCGTTGGTATCTGCTTGAATGGTTTTTACCAGTGTTTCAATCTGACGAGTTGCCGCTGCGGAACGTTCTGCAAGGCGTTGTACCTCGTCGGCAACCACCGCAAAGCCACGACCTGCTTCCCCTGCCATCGATGCTTGAATGGCGGCGTTCAATGCCAGAATGTTGGTTTGGTCGGCAATGTCGTTAATCAATCCAACGATGTCGCCAATCTCTTGCGATGATTCACCCAAACGCTTAATACGCTTGGAAGTCTCTTGAATCTGATCACGAATGATGTTCATGCCCTCAATCGAACGCTGTACAACTTCCGCTCCATTGTGTGCAATGGCTACCGAACGCTGTGCAACAGACGATGACTCTGACGCATTGGCGGATACTTGGTCAATGGACACCGCCATCTCGTTAATCGCTGCCGATACACCTGCAATCTCTTGGGCTTGGTGTTCGGACGCTTCAGCCAGTTCTACCGCAGTCATCTGAGTTTGCTGCGAAGACTGGGCAACTCGGTCTGCCGTGGTGTTAATTGCTAGCACCAGCTGACGCAGCTGGTCAATCGCAAAGTTCACCGAGTCCGCAATCGCCCCTGTGAAGTCTTCGGATACCGTGGCATTGACCGTCAAGTCCCCTTCTGCCAAGTCGCCCAATTCGTCAAGCAATCGCAAAATCGCCATCTGGTTACGTTCGTTCTCTTCTTGGATACGGCGAGCTTGGGCTTGCTCTTTTTCACGCTCATGACGCTCGTGCATGCTCTCTTTGCTGCTTTGCAAAAGCTCCACACGATTACGCTGACCAAGCAATTTTAGCAATGAGAAAATCATTCCCAAAGCCCCAATCAGCAGCCCAATCGCCGCACCAATGATATGCGGCTGAGCGATGATGTTTCTGTCTACCGCAGCAAGTTTGTTTTGGGTAATTACCCCAATATCACTCAAGGTTTTTGCCGACTCTCGTGCTTGAATCGCAGGCATAGCCAAGGTTTCGAATTCTTGTGATACAGGAACAATTTTGGAGGCAAATATCGTCTGTATTGTCGCTAAGGCTGGTACAGCTTCACCAAGGCTGGCTACTTGAGACTCAAGCACTTGCCCAAATTGAGCCACTGCTTGCTTGAAGTCTTCGGATTTGCCATCGGTACTGACCGCCAAATTATTCATTTGGCTAGCGATACGCTCCGCTCGCAAGACTTGTGCTTGCATTTCTTTGATAACAGAGACGGGTGCACCGTTTGATAACGCTTGAGTAATTGCTGCGTCATATTGCTCTTGTATTTCCTTGGCTGACGCAACCACCTGCGTTTGAAAGTCATGCAAGCCGTTCAATCCATTTTCTTGATTGATGACAAAATCTGCGGCACTTTTTTTGGTTTGCCATTCGCTAGACAATTCACCCAGCACCCCTTGCCCGCCCATCGTATTCATCGACATAGCGCGCTGCAGGGTGCTTTCGTAATCATTCACATCTTGTTTTAGCTTGATGTATGCCGCCGAACTCACTTCAAAATCTCGTGAAAAAGTCGCATCATTCACGTCTTTGACGATACTGGCAGATACCACTTCCAGCTTATTGATACTGCTTAGATAATCCGTCACTTTCATGAGCGAACTAACAAGATAAATCAAACTCCCCACCGTGATGACACCAAAGACAATCAAGGCGATTAGCCACGTCTTCTCATTATTATCACGTGGAGAAACCACAGTTACCTCGGCGGTATTAGTGTCGCTCATCGCATTTTCCTTTAACTAAAGTCAAAAATTTTTAAAAAAATTATTTAAGGTTTATCTCATTTTGTCTTTGCATAAAAACAAGAAAAACATGAGATTTTTAAGCAAAAATCCAAAAGCAAAATACTTGATGTACTCACAAGGATTTTGACGTATATATAAATGTCAAATTTAACTGTTTTCAATCAAATTTTAATCAAAAACATCGTAATCAAAACAAGTTTTTTGGTTTTAATCAAACCATCAAGACCTATTATGTGCTGCATGATGAATTGTAAACACACCCTAATCTGTACAATCCAGTTCTATACAATCCAGCACACGGCTTAGTCTTATTGCTCAAATCTTAGCACTTAAAATTTTGGTATTCAAAATCTAGTGCTAAAAACATCACTCAAGTGCTGCGTTGTCATATTGAGTGTCTTGCACAAGCAAGCTCGGCATGAATACATGCCACTCGTCGCCATCTTTTTTGAATTTGCCGTGGCTAAAACGGGCAAATGGCGATGTGATTGGCATGGCTTCTGCGACATATTGCGTGCTGGTGAATTGGCTGATACCTAGCACTTGGTCCACCAAAATCCCCGAAAACGTCTCACCTTGATCCACCACCATCACCTTGCGGCTTTTGAGTCTCTCACCGCCCTCTAGCCCCAAAAATTTTGCCAAGTCGGTCAAAGGAAGCAGTCGCCCACGCACGTTCGCCACCCCAAGCAGCCATGACTTAGTCAAAGGAATGGGCGTCAATTCTGGCATGGCAAGCACCTCAGACACTTCACCAAGTGGGGCAACCATCTTTTGCCCTGCAGATTCAAACACCACGCCCAGCCACTGTGCTTGATTGGGGTTGTTGCGTCCTGTTTGTCGTGCTTTGGCAAGGTCAGCCAATCTTAATAATTCGATAAATCCACGGGCAGCCACAGTTTACTCCAATACCGCATTAATCACACGGACGAGATCTTCTTCGCTGACTGGCTTGGTTAGGTACTCTTTTGCCCCTTGGCGTTTGCCCCACACACGGTCAGTTTCTTGATCTTTGGTACTCACGATGACCACAGGAATGTGTGCCGTCGATTTTTCACGAGTGATTCTGCGTGTCGCTTGAAAGCCATTCATCTCTGGCATCACAATGTCCATCAGCACCACGTCTGGCAAATGCTCAATAGCTTTTACACAGCCCTCTTCACCATTAAAAGCCTCGATAATCTCGTAATTATATTTACTTAAAATCTCTTTAAATCGCATCATCTCTGAAGGAGAATCATCTACCACAAGTATTTTTGTCATACAACCCTCTGCGTTTTAATTCTGTCGCCGCCATCACTCATATTCACAAACAAAATCATCAAGGTTTGTTCAGTCAAACCAGACAACATCATTCTTAAACTCACCAAAAAAACCACGACTAAAAAAATTATTTGCGATAATTTTCAATCGTGGCAAACAAGTCTTCTTTGCTAAATGGCTTGGTCAAGTATTCATCAGAACCCACGATACGCCCACGAGCCTTGTCAAATAGACCGTCTTTGGACGACAGCATAATGACAGGTTTTTGAGAAAATTCTGGGTTGTTTTTGATGAGTGCACAGGTTTGATAACCATCAAGACGTGGCATCATGATGTCCACAAAGATGATGTCAGGATTGCTATCAACGATTTTGGCAAGTGCGTCAAAACCATCAACAGCGGTAATCACCTCACAACCTTCTTTTTGGAGCAGTGTTTCGGCGGTGCGGCGAATGGTCTTTGAGTCATCGATAATCATGACTTTTAAGCCAGTGAAGTTGGTATCCATATAACGTCCTATAACTTTGAAAAATAAAAGAAATTTTAGAAAAATAACTGGTTTTGATTGTGCTGGCAACAGCGTTTCACACATTTACCGCAATCATACTGCCAGCTTAAAGGCGTATCTATCTTTCTTATCGCCCTTCACTTTCTTATCGCCTTTCATCACCCTTTATCACATATCACCCAAAACGATAGCAGGCTGTGAAATCTTAAAAGTTTTTTTGCTTTTGGTTAAAAAGATGAAAGCAGGCACGCCCTAGCCAAAAATGACTTTTTTGACTAAGGTTTTTTATCTTTGTATTTTTATCACAATTTTGTTAATTTTTCCAGTAATTTTAGACGAAATAACAAAATGAGCCTTCGGTCGTCATCTTTGGGCTGCCATCTTTGATGAAAGAATGGCAAAAGAAGTTGAGAAACGGTAAGGCACGCCCCATATCAGTTTTAACTCAAAGACCGTTAAATTTGTAAGCGAAAATTATAATACCTTGCAGATAACAGGTTTCTATTTTTGGTGAAATATTTTGTTACAATGTTACTGACAAATCGGCAACTTTCCCAACTTAGCAACATAGCTCGCCACAAATACAACAAACTACAGCTTGCCAAAATTCCGCTTTCTTGGCAATATGATACCAAAGCATTTGACTTAAAGCCATCTAACAGACTTGGCAAATCTGAATGATGAATATAATTCATATCAACAACTTTATTTACATATACTCCCAAACCTACCCAAACAAGGAAATATCATGAGCAAGCAAATTTTACTCATCGAAGACGACCCAGACCTAGCAGAGCTTATCAGCGAATATCTGTCCGAAAATTACTACGAAGTACATCACGCAGCGACGGCGGCGGCTGGTCTTGATTTGCTCGAAGCCAAAGAGCGTGAAATTAATCTTGTGGTGCTGGATTTGATGCTTCCTGATATGGACGGTATGCAGGTATGCCAAAGAATCCGTGCGTCAAAAAATGTCCAAATCAACAAAGTACCCATCGTCATGGTAACCGCCAAAGGTGATATTACCGACCGTGTGCTGGGGCTTGAGATGGGGGCAGATGACTATATCAGCAAACCATTTGAACCTCGTGAGCTGCTCGCTCGTATCCGTGCGGTACTGCGTCGCCACGAAACCCCTAACCAAGCCGACACCAACTCTGGCAGCTTGAGCTTTGGGCGTTTGACCGTCTATCCTGACAGTCATGAAGTTACCATCGATGACAAGCCTGTGCGTCTGACGACACATCAGTTTCAGCTGCTACACTATTTTGCCACGCATGCAGGCAAGGTGCTAAACCGTGAACAGCTGTGGCAAGCCATGCCCAATGACGACAGCTCCGAGAATATTGACCGTGCCATCGACGTGCATATCTCTCGCCTGCGTGCATTGATTGAAGACAATCCACGCCAGCCAAAGCGTATCATTACCGTGCGTGGCGTAGGCTATCAGTTTGCCACCGACCAAGTCTAACAAATCCCAAAGCCCATCACAAGACGGTGAATTACCCCAATCTTGTGATGGGTTTTTGGCACTTATCCCTAACATCACCCAAATA
>JAUNUB010000115.1 GCA_030538375.1 Moraxella sp.
TAGTACATAAGGGAGCTGGCAACGTAAGTATCATTGCAATTTTAATTGACTATACCAAGCACCCATAAAACAATCCCCTAAACGTTCATCATTTAGGGGATTGTTTTATGGCTTTACAGCTTATCTATAATTATTGCTAACTTATTATTAGTTGTTAGACACATTATATAAGAGCATGGTTTATCACATCACCCATCTCAAGAGATAATCTTAAAAAACTGCAACAAAAACAATATAGTAAAGCCGCTCAAGAACACAATACCACTGATGGCAAAAACATTCATCTTGGTGGACAGCTTAGTGGCACTTTTAATCAAAGAGTAATTCAGATAAGCAAATATCGGTGCAGTTACAAAGGCAGAAATCATCGCAAATCTTAGCAAGACTTCCATCTGCCCCAAAAAGAACGCAATCAAAATATACGCCCCAATGGCAAAAAAAGTAATCCATGCACGCACGTATTTTTCGGTGTCTTCATTGCCGCCTGTCTTAATGAGCGAGAGACTCTCGGCATTGGTGCGTCCATAGCCGTCCATACAGGTGATGACCGTACCAAACATGCACAAAAACGCAATCGCCGCCACCAGCATTTTTGACCAGTTGCCGATAACATTGGTATACATATGTATAAGCTGCCCGATATAAGCACCGCCTTTGGTGGCAATCTCCACGCCAGAACCATACTGTACAAATACGCCAAGTGCCAAAAAGAACAACGCCAATATCGCCGATGTAAAGTATCCTACGTTAAAATCCACCATGCCTTGATAGCGACTGGGATTGTCTGTACGAATTTTTTTGGCAGTCCACACCGAAGTAATCGCCGAAAACTCAAGCGGTGCTGGCATCCAACCCATCAAAGCAATCACAAAGCCCAATGCCGCCAAATTCCATGGCGAAGCTGCAATAAAATCTGCTGGCAGCTCTTTTGGGCTAAAACCTGCAATACACACCGCAGCGACAGTCGCCACCGTCAATGCCAAAATAATCCACTTGGTAACACCATCTAACACTTTATAATGCCCTGCAATCAACAAAAGGTATGACGCAAACATAACAACCACCGACAGCACCAGCGTATTAAGCTCAAACGGTAGAATAAATTTCAAAATCACCGCACACAGCAAAGACACTGCCGATACGCTGATAATACCAGAGATGGTACACAGAATAAAAAACGCCCAAAGATACACAGGGGATTTTTTGGCATAACCTGTAACCAAGCTATCGCCTGTATTGTAGGTGTACTCGGTCGCAAAGCGGTAAAAAGGATACTTAAATAGATTTGCCAAGACAATCATAATGGCAAGTTGCCAGCCGTACAACGCCCCTGCTTGGGTTGATGAAATCAAATGCGAGCCACCAATGGCAGCCGACGCCATCAAAATCCCCGGCCCAAAGGTCTGCCAGCTCAGTTTTTTTGACTCAGAATTCCGTTTTACAATAGTCTGCATAAATCACCAAATTGATACAACAAAAATCCAATTATAAAATAATTTTTGCGTAATTGTAATGATTTTTTGCAAAAATTTGATGGGCTTTTAGGCAGGGCATAAATTTTAGGCAGAGTGTAAACAGTAGCGGCTGGCAACTTTGACACCGTTGATGAATTAATGACTGGCTAGCTTGTAAGATTTGAAACCTTGCATGTGCCATTTATCAACCCTTGATATACAGCCGTCAAGTCCACGCAGTCCATCAGTGCCGTTAATGCGTCTGCCTGCCCCAAAATAACCTGCCAAGCAGGGTGCTGGCTACAGCTCTCTGGCACAAAATCTGTGTGGCTACTGTTTTGCCAGCCTTGATACAACTTTGCCCAATTCACATCATCATCTTGATAATTATCCAAATAAATCAAGGCATTATCCGCTGTCAAGGCAATGGGGTTTTGTCGAATGACCGCCAAAAACCTTAGCCATTTTTGTAGCTCGGCAGTGGCATGCACCTTTGACATCGGTGTGAATACTACCATACCATTTAGGGTCTGCAGGGTTTTAAGCCCAAGCTCATCACTCACAAATTGCCACACGCTGATACCATCATGCGTGCTATCCGTTTGCGTACGCACCAGTTGCCAATATACGTGCATAAGCCATGCTCGCAGCAGTTGCTTGGCTCGCAATTTACTGGCACTGATGTTGTGCCATGTGCTAGGGTTGTCGGCAGGAATGCTGCTTTGCAAGCTAATGGTGGTATGGCTACTACCGATATTTAGGGCGGCTTTGTGGCTTATCACTGGATTTATCAAATTATCCGCAAATACATCAGATATATCAGCCATATCACCAAACAACGTTATTAAATTGTCTGCCAAAACAGCTTTTAGGGCTTGGATTTGTTGTTGTTTTTGCTGGGTGATGGTTAGCCGTGCCACGCCTGCAGGCAAGCTGTCGCCATAATACAGACTGCTTGACTTATCACTCCCATCATTTGTCAGCAGTTGATTGGTCAATACCCAATCGTCCAAGGCGTTTAGGTGCAGTGGTTCTTCATTGCTTTGTTTAATATCCTTATGAATAACGGCAATTTTGCCACGCAAAAAGGTCATCGCTGGATTGGCAATCTGAGCTGCCAAGCTCGCCACTTCTATGCTGCTGGGCAAGTCCTGCCAATCATCATTCACGCTGCCATCTTGTATCATTTTCGCCAATTTTGCGATTGCTGCACGACTTGGCAAAGTAATGATGTCCATCGGCTCGGTGCGATGGTGTGTCAATGCTTGATAGACATTTTGCCACACCATCGCTGGCGGCAGTCTAAGCTGTTGATTGCGTTTGGCTTGTTTTAATAGCTCAAGCAACATCTCATCAGTGCTTGAGCTATCGCCATCTTTGGGGTCGCTGACAGTTATCGTTTCTTCAAAAACCCCACGCTCAAAGGGCAGTGCAGCGTGCTTGACAACCAGCCACTCTTCAATCAGCTTTGGCAAATATGGCAATGCCTGCGTGTCGCTGTCCATCACATCGCCTATCCATCTTGGTTCGTGTGTCAAAAAATTAATCAGCTCGCTGACTGGATTGGCAGGCAGCAGTACCGTGCCATCGGCAGATTGTCCTGTATAGAATATCCAGCACGCCTGCCTTGCTGACAACAGGGCTTCTAAAAATGCCCCATTGTCATCATCTTCGTTTAGCCTATCGCCCCGCTCACGCATACCTGCACGTGTCAAGTCCAGTCGATTGTGATAATCACTGCGTGGAAAACTCGCAAGATTCATATCCAGCATAATCACCAGCTCAAAGGCAATGCTACGCAGCGAACCAAAGCGTCCAAAAGTAATCACCCCAGATGGCTCACTGCTGACCTGCTGGGCTTTGACCGCATCTCCGACAGACTCCAGCACAAAGCCAAAGGGCAAGCTCATCGGCATTGTCCCATCATGGCTACTGGCACGAATTGACGCACCAAGTGCATTAATGGCGGTGAACACTGCCAATAGCTGCGGCGTGCCTTGGTATTTGGTGAAGTAAGGCTTAATCACGCCATTTTCTAGCCGTGCTAAATGTTCGCCAACTTCTCCCATCTCATCAAAGGCATGTCTTTGTGTCGTCAAGGCTGCAAATATCGCACACAACGCCTGCACAATCGGCATATCCGCAAGAGATACGCCTGTCAGTGGTTCGGTCAGCTCAGGTGGATTGTCTGTGATAGATTGGGGATTTTGCTCATTGTGCTCATTTGAATTATGCCAAGCTGGGTTTTGCTCATCTGAGTTGTGCCAAGCTGTATTTTGCCAAATAAAGGGGTGGAATATCGCCGCCCCACCAGTCTGCGTTAATAGCAGCCCTGCCACGATACGGTCAAGGGCAAAGGCAAAGCTATAACGATAATCTTCATCGCTCTTATGCAGTGTTTTTTGTAAATGTATGGCATCAAAGCCACGCACAAAACCTGCCTGTGCCAGTAGTTCGCACGCCCTGCTCATCTGCTCAAAATCCAGCCCAAAGCTCTCGTACAACTGCGGCAACATCAACCAATCACACACCTTGGCATAATAAAATCTCGTCTGCGATACCAAATTAAAAAACCCACTTATCGCCTGCCACAGTGCGTCCACCGCCTTATCTGTTACCCCTGTGATTTTGGCAGGCAGATAAAAACCGTCCAGCCCACGCCCACTAGGAAACACCGCCGACACCAGCTCACGAGATTCCTCCATATCTGGCAAAAACACGGCAATATCACTAAGCTGCCTTGCCGTACCATCAGCATTTGGTGTATTGAGCCATTTGACTATCATCAGACGCACCACTTCCAATTGACGCTTTAGGCTATGACAGCTATGAATGCTTAGACTGTCATCATCGGCATTCATCTGCCATGTGGTGCGGCTTTGATGGATTTTGTCATTCAGCACGTTTAGCAAAGATTGGCTGATTTGTTGTCCAAGCTCCGTATGTACACCCGTTTCATCAAGCAGCAGAATGTCTTGCTTGAGCTGACTAAGCAAGCTCGCCTGCCCATTTCTGTGCACAAATCTGTCTTCCCACGCCACCACATCGCCAGCAAAGTCCACCCCACCAGACATATCTGCGAGCATGGCAAAGGTTTGGCGTGATTCCTTACCCAATCTTGACAGCAGTCCATGCCCATACTCTCTAAGATAGACGCTGTCGGCACGGACAAGCCTTTGCGTGAGTAGCCACTGCTTGTCCACCGTATCCGCCCAAAATTCCGCCGATGGGTTAAAATGCAGCAATATCACGTCCATGTAACGACTTAGCCGCTGCAAAAATTCCAACTCCACAGGCGGAATCTGCTGCACGGTAAACAGATACAGCTGTTTTGGTAGGCTATTTTTAGCCACTTCGCCAAGCCCAACGAACGCCCCCTGCCCTGCCAAAATCTGCCAAAATCGCTCTTCTAAATGCTCTCGGAACAAAAAACTCGCCCCAAACAACAGCCGCCACAGATAATGCAGTGCCGTCTCAAGCATGACATAATGGTCAAACAGCCAAGCAGGTGTACTCATCTCTTCTTCTGCTATCTCCATCAGCTCGCTTTCTTCATCGCTTTTGTATTGCTCGGCATAATACTGATAAAAGCTCTCCATCTTGTCCTTTTTGGCAATCATACTGGGTACATCGACGCTGTCGCCATTCGCCCAGCGGTGCAGCCATTCGGGTCTTAACGTTAAGTATTTGACATACAATCCTGCCAATTCTGACGACAATTGCCACAGCCTATGATAGGGCACGTCCACACCATCGGCAATCGGTGCAATCAAGCCATGCAATGGGTGCGTATCGTCCTGCAAAATTTGTTTTGCCAATATCTCGCCATGCACTTCACTCAATAAAAACCCAAAAATCCGCCACTGCACCACCGATTTTGACAGCATTGCCACTTCAGGCACAAACATCTGTCCATCATGCCAACCTTGAGCCGCCAAATAATCATTGCCCAAGCTCAAAATATTCTGCACCAGCGTCCACTGATATTGCCCCCAAAATTGAGAGAACACCAGTGTACTTACGCCTGTGCGTTTGGCGATGTATTTTTCGAGCCATTCGCCCAATACCTTAGCAGGCGTAATCACCACAAAGGGCTCAAAAATCGAACGTCCGTCATGTTGATACAAATCACTCAAGTGGTCGGCAAGCGTGGTGATGTCGTTAGATTGTATGATTTTAAACATGATATATGATGAATAATGATGGCAAATGAAGTCATCATTATAACCAATTTGATAGCAACAATCGCCACAATTTTTCATTTGGTTTTTGGGGCTATATTAGGCGGTGTCTTGGCTGATATTGTGCGTTTTTTTGCACAAAGTTTCCCCCATTTTGTGCCAAAAAATGTTAAAATAAACCCCTATTTTGCCAAGGGTTATGATGAGTATTCTGGGCGTTTTTTTGTATATAAAAAGGTGATAGCAATGGGGCAACGTGTGATTGATGTGGTGTTCGTACATCCCAAAAATCGCCAACTGGTCATATGGCATAAGGGCGAATGGTGGCAAGTTACCAAAATGCAATTGACCGACAATGCGTGGCAATACAAGACACCTTATACAGGCAGCCTTGAAGAGATTTATGTCGCCAAAGAACAAGCAGTGTCTTGTCAGCATCTTGCCAAAACCCTACAGACGCACGAACTGCCGAGCGAGCTGCGTAGTATAAGTGCGGCTAAGTTTTTGTCTTGGTGGTCGGTGAATGATTTTGATTGGCTTAATCGCCAAAACCATCAAAGCCATGCCATGCTTAACAACAATCAAGCACACACGCCAGCAGACAGCACACCATCAGACAGCACAGCTAATGACAAAACAG
>JAUNUB010000116.1 GCA_030538375.1 Moraxella sp.
AGCCACGCCAGCCATCAGAGTAGATGACACTATCTAGACTGACTTTGCCTAGTATAACGGCTTGTAGAGTGTTTTTTGTACAATTTGGCACTATTTCGGTATAAACCCTGCCATCACGTTCAAAGATGCCAAACACAGGTTGCTTTAGTGTACCACGACCATGTTGTATAGTCTTTTAAATTCAATTTAGTACGTCGTCAAACTCGCTTGTAAGTGCTGCTTGTACTATCCGCTACTGGTTTTTCTTATCTTAAAATGAATTTATTTGACTATAAAAGACCACAAACACCACCCACCCCGCTTAGGCTATAATTTGGCTGACATCTGCCATGCCTTGACGTATTAGTGTGGCAGGCAAGGTCGTCATATCCACGACAGTGGTTACGTGGGTGCTTAATATCCCAGCATTGATAAACAAATCAATTTGATTGTCCAGCAATTCTTCGATATCGTAAGGATTGTCCAAGAGGCTGTTATGCTCAGGCAAAATGAGTGAGCTCGTGAGAATGGGTTCGTTCAGAGTCTGCAAAAGTGCAGTGGTGATAGGACTGTTTGGCACACGAATGCCAATGGTCTTTTTTTTGGGGTGGGCGAGTTTTTTTGGGGTTTCTTTGCTGGCTTCTAGGATAAAGGTGATGGCGGCAGGGGTGTGAGCTTTCAGTTCTCGAAACTGAGCGTTATTCACATTGGCATAAGTGGCGATTTCGCTTAGGTCTTTGCACAGCAGGGTGAATTGGTGCTTGTCGTCCAGTTTGCGGATACGTTTGAGCTGTTCAAGGGCGTTTTTGGCATTCAAAGCAACCCCAAAGGCATAGCTGGTGTCGGTGGGGTAGACGATGAGTTTGTCATTTTTTAGGGCGTGTGCAGCCTGCTCAATCAAGCGTGGCTGTGGATTTTCTGGGTGGATATATAGTGTTTGCATGGCTATCCTTTGGCTGGCATGTGATGGATTTTATAGTCTTTGAAATTCAATTTAGTACGTCGTTAAACTCGCTCGTAAGTACTACCTGCCACTGGTTTTCCTTGTCTTAAAGTGAATTCATTTGACTATAAGCATTGTAATCGCTTGGCTGGCATATCGCAAGCAGTGCCCAAAGCAGCCGTCTGGCGTCTCTTGGCAGTCGTTGGGGCTGCTGCAAAAACTCATGTGCTTTGGTGAATACGTCGCTGGCGAAAGTGCTGTTTGACGTATCAAAATCAGCATTCAGATTGTCTTGCGATACATAAAAATATCGCCCACACGCCAATGACAGCAAGCATTCTATGGCTTGTGGCATGATTTCGACTTGTTCAAACAGAGTTTGAGTATTCTTATCACGCCCATCAGCGGCATACCAGTAGCCAAAATCATTCAGTGTCCGCCGCTGCTTGCCAGCTATGCACCAGTGGCTGATTTCATGCAAAGCACTTTGAAAAAATCCATGAGCAAATTCGATACGGGCAGGGTGGGTGTTGTCCGCAGCAAAATATTCAGGTTCGCCAGCACCACGCACCAAGACGGTGGGCATGGCACAAAAATTGGGCTGATTAAACAAATTATTAAACAGTATAATTAGCCAGTTTGTTAAATCATTTTCCGTGCTTGTGGGTGTTTGCAAGGCTTGCCAGTGGGTTTGATAAGTTATCCAGCACTGCTTGTCCATATGGGCTGTAAGCTCGGCAATGTCGGCTTGCACGGCACTGTCGTGATAAAAGCCGTGCCACAGTGCGATAATCTGCTCAGAATCTGCCAAAGTATTGATAATGGGGCTGGGTGATAAATGATTGAATTGAATGCTCATAATGCAAAACTTACATTATAACATCTGCCGCCTTTTAAATTCAATTTACAGCCCCTTTGTTTTAAAATTATGTTTGTATCATTGCATTATGGCTTTTGCAAATCACACACATTAAGTGCAAAGTGAAATTTTTGGGTGAATTTTGTCAAGTTTTGTGAAATAATGATGTATGCCTTGTAGGGTGTGCTGAGCTTTCATTTTGAGTGGAAATTGAATTGAGAAACTAGGGTCTGCCGACAATTCATCACGCCCACAACTTGCATACCGACAACTTATCACATCTTATCACATCAAATAATAATGAGTAACAAATATGACAGATTTAGCCAAAGCCATGCCAAGCAATATCAATCTTGAGAAATGGGAAGATGTTGGTTTTTTGTGGAATGGAGAGCTTTTGGTCAAGGAGTTGCCACGATTGGCAAGCCTAGTGGCGGATAATGATGGTGCATTGATTGTGTCGGCAAAGCTCAATAAACAGGCAGGGATTTTGTGGCTTGTGTTTGACGTGCAAGGGGCATTGATATTGACGTGCCAGCGTTGCCTTGACAGAATGGAGCTTGATGTGTCTGGAGAATACCGCTTGGCGATTTTGCACAGTGATGATGAGATTAATCGCATTGATGGGGCGGAATATGTGTTGCTTGATGAGCTTGGTGAAGACACTCGCAAGATGTTGCCGTTAAAAGATTTGCTCGAAGATGAGCTGATTTTGTTGTTGCCAGCGTCGCCTAGGCATGAAGATTGTCAGTCATTATTGGGTGAGATGACAGAAGTGGCAGAAGAGCAGAACAATCCTTTTGCGGTGCTGGCAGATTTAAAAGGTAAATTATCTTAAATTTAGGCTTTATTTTTTGCAAAAACTTCGGTATAATACGCCGTTTATTGTGCTTGGCACAACCAGTTTTTTATGATAGGTTTATGGTTAGGCGGTTGTATTGCCTAATTTTGTTTATATAGGAGCCCACCATGGCAGTTCAACAAAACCGCAAAAGCCGTTCACGTCGTGATATGCGTCGTTCACACGATCACATCACTGTAGCTGCACTTAGCATTGATTCTACCACTGGCGAAAAACACATTCGCCATCACGCCACCAAAGACGGTTTTTACCGTGGTCGTCAATTGTTCAGAGTTAGCCAAGACAGCTAATTTTAATAGCTGCTTGCTAATACACAAAAAGCCAAATTTCATAGGATTAACAAACGTGTTTTGCATGATTGTTGAGTTATGGGATTTGGCTTTTTTGTTGTGCAAATTGGCATTAGCCAAAACCCACGCACAAAAATAAACTGGGTGTAATATTGTGCACATTGAAGATATGCGGTACAATATCTTTGACCAATAACAAGACAGGTGTTTATGACAACAGCAACACAATTACCAAGATTTGCGTTCATTTTTCCAGGGCAGGGTTCGCAGGCACTTGGTATGATGAGTGAGATGACCGATTTTGATGAAGTGCAGACAACCTTTGATGAAGCAAGCTCGGCGTTGGGTGTGGATTTATGGGCATTGACCACCGATGAGACCAAGCTGCATGACACGCAGTACACACAGCCTGTTTTGCTGACGGCAAGCATTGCGATTTGGCGTATCTTAGAAAAACGTCTGCCTGTCAAGCCTGTTTGTTTGGCAGGGCATTCACTTGGTGAATACAGTGCATTGTGTGCTGCAGGCGTGCTTAGCTTGGCGGACGCAGTCAAACTTGTGCATGAGCGTGGTCGTTTGATGAGCAAGGCTGTACTTGGCATGGACACGCAGATGGCGGCGGTGCTTGGCATGGAAGATGAGCAGGTGGTAACACTGGCAGAACAGATAAGTGAAAGCGTAGGTGTGGTTGATGCTGCCAATTTTAACAGTCCTGGGCAAGTGGTGGTTGCAGGCACAGCACTTGGCGTGAGTGCCTTGCTAGAAGAAGTGCAAGCCCTTGGCAAAAAAGCCGTGCCACTCAAGGTGTCTGTGCCATCGCATTGTCAGCTGATGAAGCCTGCCAGTGAAGCCTTGGCGACATTGCTAGAAAGCACGGAGTTTCATCAGCCAAGTATTCACGTTATCCAAAACCGTCATGCACGTGTGGAAGTGTCGCTTGAAGACATTAAACTGGCATTGACCGAACAACTGTCGCACCCAGTGAAGTGGACACAAACGATGGACAAACTTGCCAGCAAGCAGCTTGATTTTGTGGTAGAGTGTGGTTTTGGCAATGTATTGACCAATTTGGCAAAACGTCAAGCCGAACCTTTGCCTGCCTTTGCGACGGACAAACCTGTGCGTCTTGATAAACTGATGGAGCAATTTGATGAGTCGTAAGATTATTTTGGTAACAGGGGCGAGCCGTGGTATTGGCAAGGCAATTGCCGAGCGTTTTGCCAAAGAAGGGCATTTTGTGATTGGTACAGCTACCAGCGAAAAAGGGGCGGAGCTGATAGATGAGTATTTGCGAGATATAGGCGGTATTGGGCGTGTGCTTGATGTACGCAGCAATGAGTCTGTTGATACGCTGTTTGAAGAAATTGACAGCGTCTATGGCAGCTTGAATGTACTGGTGAATAACGCAGGCATTACCCAAGATGGACTGCTTATGCGTATGAAAGATGGAGATTGGGATAATGTCATCGATACCAATTTGACTTCTGTCTATCGTCTGTCTCGCCGTGCAATCCGTGGTATGATGAAAGCACGTGCAGGGCGTATTATCAATATCACGTCTGTGGTCGGACAGATGGGCAATGCAGGACAGACCAATTATGCGGCGACCAAGGCAGGGGTGGAAGGTTTCACTCGTTCACTGGCTCGTGAGATTGGCTCTCGTCAAGTAACGGTGAACTGTGTCGCTCCCGGTTTGATTGAAACTGACATGACCGATGAGCTGGACGAACGCCTGCTTAACTCTATGCTGGACGCTGTGCCTGTGGGTCGTCTTGGGCAACCTGATGATGTGGCAGCAGCGGTGTCATTCTTGGCGAGTGATGACGCAAGCTATATCACTGGAGTGGTTTTGGCGGTTAATGGTGGCATGTATATGTAGTTGCTTTGTGGTGGTTTGTGTATTGAATGGTTTATAAAGCCACCATTTGTCATAAAAGTGATTGACAAACTCACCAAAACCAATTATAATTCTGCTTATATATGTGAACGACTGTAAACGATTAATGCAAAACATTGATGGTTGCACTTTGTATAAATTACGCAGTAGCGGTGGTTCGTTGTATTGACTTTCGTGTATTATCATTTTTAAGCTAGGAGTATTCTATGAGCGATATCGAAGCAAAAGTAAAAGAAGCAGTTGCTGAGCAACTAAGCCTAAATGCCGCTGAAATCAGCAACGAAGCGTCATTCATGGACGATTTGGGTGCGGATTCTTTGGATTTGGTTGAGCTGGTGATGGCGTTTGAAAACAACTTTGGCATTACCATTCCTGATGAAGATTCAGCGGAATTGACTACAGTTCAAAAAGCCATTGACTATGTATCTGCCAAACTTGCTTAATAAGCCAGCCAAGCGATACTATAGTCAATTAAAATAAAAATGAGACAAGGCGACAGCGACCGCCGTGTACTGGTAGTACATAAGGGAGCTGTCAACGCTGTATCATTGCAATTTTAATCGACTATATCTTTAAAAAAAGCCGCTCTTGTGAGCGGTTTTTTGTGTTAAGGGATTTCGTTAAAAACATACAGCGGCACAGACTTTCACAAAAGGTATGAATGGTGCTTATTTGTGTGATAAAATTCACAAATGTATAACAGATTTGTCATGAAATTGGACAAAATGGCGTGGCTTTTGATGGTATCTTAAACGAGTTGCATAAGCATACCGCTTTGCAAATTAGCAATAACAACCGTTTAATAAGGAGTGCCTTATGGGTATTTTTAGCTTTGCCAAAGATGTTGGCGATAAGATTTTTCACCGCAATAAAAAAGAAGAAGCCGCACCAACTGCTACCCCAGCAGCAGAACCCAGTGCACAAGACATTGCCAATTTGTTGCTTGCTCGTATTCAAGAACAGAATGTGCAAATCAGCGGTTTAAAGGTGAGCTACAATGGTGATACCGACACGGTAACGTTGGCTGGTACTGCCAAAACTCAAGCCGACCGTGAACGTGCAAGACTCGCTGCTGGCAACGTGCAGCATGTTGAAGTGGTTGTGGACGATATGGAAGTAGAAACCGCCGAAGAAGAATCACGTTTTTATACCGTAAAATCTGGTGATACATTGTCCAAAGTCGCCAAAGAAATGTATGGCAATGCCAATGATTACATGAAAATCTTTGAAGCGAACAAGCCAATGCTGTCGCACCCTGACAAGATTTATGTGGGGCAAGTGCTGCGTATCCCTGCATAATCATTTTTGTTGCATAAAAGTATAGACTTAAAAACACCTTTAAGATACTAGGGTCTTTTGACAATTCATCACGCCAAACAATTAAGTTTGAAATTTGTGGTAAACACACGGCTT
>JAUNUB010000117.1 GCA_030538375.1 Moraxella sp.
TTCATAAAATATTCCGTTGTATAGATTGGGTACTTAAATACTAAGTTTCAAATGATAAGTTCCAAGTGCTAAGTTCTAAATACTAAATACCAAATTTCAAATACCGAGTGCCAAACACCAAGTTTAATAATCGTTTGAAGTGGATACGGTAATCCCTGTGCTAAGTTTATGATTGTCCAGATAATTCACGGATTCTATCAACCACAAAGGCTCATCACCTGTCAAGCTAATGTCAGGAATTACGCCAATATTTTCAATCTCATCGCCGTTTGGTTTTTGGTAGTGGGCGGTGGTGAGCTTGACCGCTTGAGAGTCATCAATAGGAATGACCGACTGCACCGAACCCTTGCCATAGCTAATCTCGCCCATAATGGTCGCACGCTTATTGGCTTGCAATCCAGCCGCCAAAACTTCCGCCGCCGATGCCGAATAGCGATTTTGCAAAATCACAATAGGCATGGTGGACAATGGGGCATTGCCATAGGTTTTTAGAATCTGCACTTCGTCTCGCCCTGCAATTTGTACAAATTCTTTGTTTTCTAAAAACAAAGCAGCCAGTGCGATGGCGGATTCTAGCACGCCCCCCGGATTGTTGCGTACATCAATCACCACGCCTTGAATGGGGGTGTTGATTTTGACGAGTGCTTCGATGAACTGCTGACGTGTGGTGTCTTGAAATACAGGCAAACGCACCACGGCAATTCCATTGTGCATTTGTACATCAAGGCTTGACGCTTCTTCAAAATTACGCTGTAGGTAGACAGTGCGTTTGTTGCGTCCTGCCTTGGATACCACGATATCCAACTGTGTGCCTGCAATACCGCTTAATAGCTGCACCACATCATTGTGCGACTTGCTGTCTGTTAGCTTGATGTCGTTAATTTGATGTAAATAATCGCCAACAGCAATATCTGCCAAATCCGCTGGCGAATCTGGAGCAACGTGGCTGATTATCCAGTGATTGTCCTTGGCGGAAAACTGTGCATCGACACCAATACCAGCGATGTTGCCCCCTGTAAAAGACTGTAGATTGGTAAAAGCCGTGCTGTCCAAAAACTCCGCATGCCCATCAAGACGGCTTAGCATACCACTCATGGCATGTTTGAATAACATCTCGTCATTGACAGAGTTGATGTACTGGCGACGCACCAAATCCACGACTGCCACAAAGGTCTTTAGGGTGGTTGGTGAGATTGCACCAAGCGGCACACGAGTTGGGTGCAGTCCTTCGACACCCAAAAGGGGGTCTGGGGTGTTTTCTAGTACAGGCAATTCGTAAGCAGGCACACCGCCGTCATCATAACCGCCAATGGCAGGCACATCAAAGGCGTCATTGGGCTCGCTCAACGTCTGATTTATTTCTTGGGCAAGCTGCATAGAAGCTGCCTGTGCCGATACGCTAGGCACAGCAGCCAACAGCAAGCTCAGACTTAGCCACAAAAAATGCCGACGATATGTTGAATTCATCATGATACTCATTTTAGGGCGTATGGATATTGTATTACGCAATGCGTTGAGATTAAGAGCAATACTTTTATTGTTTTTGCTAGGGTCTGCCGACAATTCATCACGCCAAGCAATTAAGTTTGAAGGTTGTGGTAAATGCACGGCTTTTGTGCTAAAAATGGCTAAATCTTGTCTTTCATCGTCAAAAACTTGCTTGATAGAATAACTATCAACCTGCGTTTTTTCCTTGAAAGAACTACGATTTATCTCATTTTTATCTACAAAGACGAAATGTCAACAGACCCTAAAAAGCCAACATCAAACCAACAAACCGCTAAATTAACAAGTTACACTAACAAGCTGTTACCTGTCATTTCATTGGGCTTTGGCATACCCATCAAGTGCAAAATGGTTGGGGCAACATCACACAGCTTGCCGCCATCTCTCACCTGCAATGCTTGCTCACCCACATAAATAAACGGTACAGGATAAGTGGTGTGCTGAGTATGTACCTGTCCACTGTCATAGTCTTGCATTTGTTCACAGTTGCCGTGGTCGGCAGTGATAAGCAGGTGTCCGTTCATCTGCTTGACCGCCGTTTCAATCTCGCCAATGCACTTATCCACCGCTTCCATCGCCTTGACAGTGGCTTCGAATACGCCAGAATGTCCCACCATATCGCCATTGGCATAATTGACAATCAGCACGTCATGCTCACCCGACAAAATCGCCGCTTTGAGTTTGTCTGTTACTTCAAAAGCACTCATCTCAGGCTTTAAATCATAGGTCTTGACATCAGGACTGTTGATTAAAATTCTTTGCTCGCCATCGTACAGTGCTTCACGTCCGCCACTAAAAAAGAAGGTAACGTGGGCGTATTTTTCGGTCTCGGCGATACGCAGCTGGGTTTTTTGGTTGTTTTGTAGGTATTCGCCCAAGGTGTTGGCAAGGCTTGTTGGTTGGTAGGCAGTACTGGTTTTTGGGTTGTTTGCCAATTCGTCCGAATATTTGGTGAGCATGACAAAGGCGGATAACTCTGGGGCGATTTTGCGTTCAAAGCCATCAAAATCTGCATTCACAAAAGCCTGCGACAATTCTCTGGCACGGTCGGCACGAAAATTCATAAAAATCACGCCATCGTTATCACAGATAATGCCATTGTCATCGATGGTGGTCGCTTGAATAAATTCATCTGTCTCGCCTGCCGCATAGCCTGCTTGTACCGCTTGCAACGCTGTTTCGCTTTCACGCACAGCTTTGGCTTGGGTGAGCAAATCGTAGGCTGTCTGCACTCTATCCCAACGCTTGTCTCTGTCCATCGCAAAAAATCGCCCAATAACGCTGGCGATTTTGGCTTCGCCATCAAACTGTGCATTGATAGTGGTCAGATAATTTTCCAAATCGGTAAGATAGCCTTCGGCGGATTTTGGTGGGGTGTCTCGCCCATCTAAAAACGCATGGACGTACACTTGTAACGCCCCTTGGCTCAAGGCAAGTTTGACAACCGCCTTGATATGCTGGGTGTGTGCATGTACACCGCCATCGGACAACAAGCCTAAAACATGTACCGCCCCTTCATTGTCAAGTGTCATCTTAACGGCATTTATAAGTACATCATTGTCAAAAAACGCCCCTGTCTCAATCTCATTCATAATGCGTGTGGAGTCTTGAAACAAAATGCGTCCTGCACCTAGGTTCATGTGTCCTACTTCGGAATTGCCAAATTGTCCGTCAGGCAAGCCCACGTCCATGCCAGAGCCAGAAATCAAGCCATTGGCACAAGTGGCGGTCAATCTGTCTAAGTTTGGGGTGTTGGCAGCAAATACCGCATTATCCTTGGGGTCTTCACGATGCCCCACACCGTCCAAAATCATAAGTACGTGGGGGATTTTTTTTGGGCTTTGGGGTGTCATCTGTACCGACATCGGTTGTTCTCCAAGAGTGGGGTGTGTTGTGTGTGAGTGTTTGCAAGAGGTGTGTGAATAGGGTGTATTTTTTGTTTTAAATGTTAGTAATGGTTGGTTAAAATAAAATGAGGCAAGGCAGCTAGACCGTGTATGCCCACAACGAAATGGTAGTACATGAGGGTGATAGCAAGGCTGTATCATTGCGATTTTAATTAACTACACTCCAATGAATGTTATTACAATGGAATCCGTGTCATTCAATCAGCTCATTACTCACTCTCCCTGCTTGATTTGCGTACCGACCCCTTCATCGGTGAATATTTCGAGCAGGCAGGCGTGCGGCACTCGTCCATCTACGATGGTAGCACTTTTTAGTCCTGCTTTAACAGCGTCTAATGCTCCAGAGATTTTTGGAATCATACCACCAGAGATAGTGCCATCTTTGATGAGTGTGTCCACTTGAGTGGTGCTAAGCCCTGTAAGTACTTCGCCAGATTTGTTAAGCACACCCTTGATGTTAGTCAGCAGCAACAGTCGGTCAGCCCCCAAATGCTCGGCGACTTTGCTGGCGACAAGGTCGGCATTGATATTGTAGCTATTGCCTTGTGCGTCTGTGCCTAGCGGAGCGATGACAGGAATAAAGTTGGAGTGAATAAACATTTTGAGTACTTCGGTGTTTACCGCTTCGATTTCGCCTACATAGCCTAGGTCGATGTCATTAACCTTGCCCGTCTCATCGGTTTTTTGAATGAGTAGTTTTTTGGCACTGATAAGGTTGGCATCTTTGCCTGTCAGTCCCACCGCTTGCCCGCCATGCTTATTAATTAGGCTTACGATGGATTTGTTTACACTGCCCCCTAGCACCATCTCCACCACGTCCATGGTTTCTTTGTTGGTAACACGCATACCATCAATGCGGTCAGACTGCCTACCAAGCTCTTCCATTATTTTATCCACTTGCGGGCCGCCGCCATGCACCACCACAGGGTGTAGCCCCACGGTCTTTAGCAGGACAATATCTTTGGCAAAAGAGCTTTCAAGCACAGGGTCAGTCATGGCGTTGCCACCATATTTGACCACGATAATCTTGCCGTGATACCGCTGAATATAGGGTAGGGCAGTTGCCAGCACTTCTGCCGTGTGGCGTGCATCTTCTAGGGTGAGAGTCTTTTGCAGCATGATAAATTATCCAAAATAAGGGTGTGCTGATTGATGTCGTTATTATTGTCGTCCAGAATGCCCAAAACCACCGCTACCACGTAGACTGATGTCGCTAAAGTCAGAGACGATTTCAAAACTGGGGCGAGCGACAGGTACGACAATATACTGTGCCATGCGTTCGGCAGGCTGTAGGATAAAGTCCGTTTCTGAACGATTCCAAACACTGACCATCAACTCACCTTGATAATCTGCGTCAATTAGCCCCACTAAATTACCCAGCACAATGCCATGCTTATGCCCCAGTCCTGAGCGTGGCAAAATCAAACCTGCAAAATCAGGGTCGCTGATATAGATGGCAAGCCCTGTGCCAACGAGCTTGGTTTCGCCCGCCTTAACGGTCATCGGTGCATCAATGCACGCACGCAAATCAATGCCAGCCGAGCCGTCTGTCGCACGAGTGGGTAGGGGAAAACGGGGGTCTGTGCCGATTTTTGGGTTAAGAATCTTAATTTGAACGCTCTGCATAGCTTGTTTTATTTATATGGTTACAATCTGACCTATTATAGCCAATTTTGGTAACAAATGAAACCAAAAAAACCATTATCAAGGCACAAACAAAAACCCAAGTATAAGCAAATTAGGCTTACCCTTGGGCTTAGGTTTATGATGAATGGATTATGCGTTGCCTTCAATTGCTTGTTCTTGCTGGCTTTGTAGATAGGCTTGGTCAAAGTTTACAGGTGCAAGCAACAATTGTGGGAAGCTGCCACGAGTTACCAAATCACTGACCACTTCACGAGCATAAGGGAATAGAATGTTTGGGCAATAGGCACTTAGTAGGTGTGGCATGTCTTGTTCTGGAATGTTTTTTAGCAAAAAGATACCAGCTTGTTGCACTTCGGCGATAAATGCGGTGCTGCCACCATTGTTAGCAGTAACGCTCACAGTCAGTATCACTTCTTTGTGGTCTGGGTCAAGGTCGGTTGTGGCGGTTGATAGATTGATGTCAAGTTGTGGCTGCCATTCTCGTGTGAAGACTTCAGCACTTGGCACTTCAAATGAGATGTCTTTGACATAAATACGTTCAAGACCAAGCTGTGGTTGTGTGTTTTCGTCTGTCATGGTTGTTCCTTTTGGTTGAGTTAAAATTGTTGGTTAATTTTTGGTAGATATACGACAAGATAAAGCGTTAGGCGGACAGCATATCGTCTAGTTTGCCTTGGCGATTGAGCTGATTAAGCTGGTCAAAACCACCCACAAAAGTCTCGCCAATAAAAATCTGCGGCACAGTGCGATAACCATCTGTCTTTTGGCTAAGTGCGTTGCGTTCTTCGTCAGAAATGCTGGTGATGTTGATATCGGTATAGCTTATGCCTTTGCTGTCTAGCAGTTGTTTTGCACCGATACAATAAGGGCAAGTTGGTTTGGTGTATAGGGTAACGGCTACCATAGTTATTTTCCTAAAAAATTGGTTAGTTGATTTTATTAATTGGGGTGTGTTTGCTTTATTTCAATCATTTATTTCGATTTAGGGTGTGTCTACATTGTAGCTTTAAAATTGCGTCTTTGAAGTTAAAAAAATGAAACTAAAAAAGCCAAAAAATGAAATAAATAGGAGTTTTTTAAAAAAAACCCACAGGGACACTAAAGCGTGATGAAAGTTTGGCACGCCTAATATCTTTATATCTAATGCCTGCACACCTAATA
>JAUNUB010000118.1 GCA_030538375.1 Moraxella sp.
CCTTTTGTGATGAATACACAAGAAGAGATTGTGCAGGCAATACAAGATTTGCACAGTGGCAAGTTTGGGCATATTGTGCATTAATTGCAGGTTGGTTATATTGGTTGCTGATGTAGCCAATATCAACCCCAAGATTTGTATGAATTTTATACAAGTCTTGGGGTTTTGGTTTTAGATTTTTATTGATACAATCGCATGATGTTAGGATAGCCTAAGATGTGCCGAAGTTTGTCAATGCCATCAATCAGATGACTACGAGAACGCACCACGACTTGCAAGGTGGTCGTGTCTGTTTTTTTGTCGCCTGCCTTGATATGGGTGGTTTCGACACCGATATTCAGTAGTTTCATCTCGTAGATGATTTGGCTCATCTGCTCTTCGCTAAGTAGGGAAAAAATCCGCAAAAATGCCGTAAAGCGTAGCGAATGGTCATCGTGATTGTCGCTGCGACTTGGCTTCCAGTTGAGCTGAATGATTTGATAGGGGTTGTCTTTGCGGATATCAACCAACGAATAACACTTGTGGCGATGCACCACAAGTCCATTACGAGACAAATGCCCTACGATATTATCACCATAAATAGGGTTGCAGCAGCGAGCAAAATCCACTTCCACGCCCTTAATTCCTGCCAGCAAATGCTTGGTTTGGGTAATGTCTTCTTTGTCAAGACTGTCAACTTCTTCGCTAAATAGGCGAGAGATGACCAGCTGTGGTAACAATATCCCTGTGGCGATTTGCACAAAAATATCTGCTTGGCTATTCACGCCACGCCAGCTGATGATATTTTGCCAATCCTTATCATCAAGGTCTTTGATGGATTTGCCATAGGTTTGTAATGCTCTGTCCAGTGCTTGTTCACCGTGGTGTTTTTTGTCGCTGTCAGATAAGTTGGCAAGTGCCTTTAAAATCTCTACACGTGCCTTGTTGGTTGCCACAAAACCCAGCCATTCTGCTTTTGGGGTGGCATTCTTGTCGATATCAATGCTGACGGTGTCGCCTGCTGCCAAGACTTGCCCCAATTTACCATGTTGATGGTTGATGTCTGCCCCTGTGGCGATGTTGCCGATGGCGGGACCGACCGCATAGGCAAAATCAAGTGCTGTCGAGCCACGTGGCAACTCATAGGCGTGTCCCTTGGGGCTGTAGCAGACGATTTTGCGTTCATGCAGATAGCTCATCAGCTCATTGATGATGGCGACGGTATCGGCATGGGGCGTTTCTTCACCATCACTGGCGGCACTGAGCAGGGCTTGCATGTTACGCAGGCTGGCTTGAATGACGGATTGGCTGATTTCGTTGTTGTCATGTCCCAGCACACCAAGACGTGCGGCTTTTTGCATACGTTTGGTAAGCAATATCACCCTAATACGGCGATAGCCTTCTTCATAGGTGAGTATGAGCGATTGATTACCGCCTGCCAAGGGTTTGCGGATATTGTCTTCGATATTGTTGGGGGTGATTTGATAGGTTTTGACCAAAAAATCTGCCATTTTGTCGCAAGATTCGATGTCATCAAACACAATCTCAAATTCATATTGATGGATTAGACGGTTGGCATCGCCACGGTTTTTAAAAAATTGACGATACATGGTGGTGCGATTGTCCAGCACCTGCACGATACCTTGTAATTGCAAGTCATTCAAGGTGTTTTGCAGGTAGGATTGTAGTGATGATTTTTGAAATTGTCGTCCCAGACCGTGTTGGAGCAGTTTGTCGGTGAATTTGGTGTACATCTCTGGGTTAAGATTGCGATAACAGAGCAGCTCAATGTAGTCGGCGATGTCATTAAGCCCCATAATGCGAGCAAATGGGATATAAAAACCCAAAGTCTCTTTGGCGGTGCGTTTTTGTTTGTCGGGGCTGACAGCGTCTAGCGTAGACATATTGTGCAGGCGGTCAGATAATTTGATAATTAAGACACGTGGGTCGGTCAAGGTAGCGGTCAAAATCTTGTGAAAAGTCGCCGCTTGGCTTTGTTGCTTGTCCATACTGGACGATTTGAGTTTGGTTACTCCGTCCACCAATTTGGCGACAATTTCACCAAAAAGCTCGGTTACTTGCTCTAGGGTAACTTCGGTGTCTTCCACTGTGTCGTGCAAGATGGCGGCGATGATGGTGTCTTTGTCCAGACGAAACCCTGCCAATATCTCCGCCACGGCAAGGGGGTGAGTGATGTAGGGTTCGCCCGATTTGCGTTTGTCCTTGATGTGGGCAATGTCGCCAAATTCACTGGCGTGGGCGATTAGCTTTTGTTCGTCCGTGCTAAGGTAGCTGACGGCACGCATAAGGTTGTCTCGGGCTTCGCTTACCATGGGGTGGCTAAGCGGTGGCAAATCATTTAGGTTAATATAGTCGGTCATGATATTTTTTTATTAATGTTATTGGCTGGTAAATGGGCGATTTTGCGACCAAAAAATAGGGCGGTCAAGACAAAAAACGCCACAACAATTGGCTGGCGAAACCCTATAATTTACCAAATTGTCATAAAAGTCAAGTATTTTGTGTAACTTTGGGTGAATGATGGGTATTAATTAAAAAAATAATAATAACTATCAAGAGGTTATATAGTTGGTTGAGATAAAAACAAGATAAGGCGACAATGCTTGATGTGTGTTGGCGGTTATAAGAGTATCGGCAACGCTGTATTGTTACAGGTTTAGTCAATCATGATATATCACCGCTATGATGTAACAATTTTTTGGCAACAAAAAACGCCCAAATGATTGAGCGTTTTGTGCATTTGTCAAAATTGCGTGTTGGTGCTGATTGTCAAAGCCAAGCGATTAAAACTAAGAGCTATTTAAGAGCTATCAAAGCCAAGCCACTAAATCAAAACCATCAGCTTAACATCAAAAACCATGACCGCTAAGGATACTCAAGTCAAAAACAGGCTCAGGCTTGCGAGTTGGCAACTCTTCTGGCTCGTCCAAGATAGCACGAGTTACATGACCGTCTGCAATCTCACGCAGGGCAAGCACAGTAGGCTTGTCGTTATCTGGCACAACAGTAGGCTCAACACTGCCTTTAGCAAGCTGACGAGCACGGCGACTGGCAACCAATACCAGCTCAAAACGGTTGTCTACATTATCCAAGCAATCTTCAATCGTTACACGTGCCATAAAATTCTCTTTGATGATAAATAATAACTGATAATTATAACAGACTTTATGATTAAAATTAAACAAAAAAATCAAAAAATCAGCACCATGGTTTATTGGGTTGCTGGTTTTATTCGCTTAAAAGTTCGCTGATCAGGGTCTCATGACGTATGCTTTGTTGAGTAATGCTAAGGCGATTGGCAAGAATAATACTACGCAATTCATCAAGGGCGGTGTTAAAATCGTCATTAATCACCACATAGTCGAAGTTGCTGTAGGCACGCATTTCGGTAACTGCCCCTGCTAGGCGAGTGCTGATGATTTCATCGCTGTCTTGTCCACGGGCTGTCAAACGAGTGTGCAGGGCTTCTCGGCTGGGGGGTAGGATAAAAATCATGACCGCATTCGTGAACTGCTGCTTGACTTGCAATGCCCCTTGCCAGTCGATTTCCAAAATCACATCAACCCCAGTGGCAAGCGTGTCCTTGACGGCTTTTTTGGTCGTGCCATAGTAGTTGTCAAACACTTGTGCGAATTCCAAAAATTCGCCATCTTCTATCAAATCTTGAAAGTCTGATACATTTACAAAATGATAATGCACGCCGTCGCTTTCGCCTGTGCGCGGCTGGCGAGTGGTGTGCGAGACACTGACGGTTAAATCGTTGGTGGTGGCAAGCAGTTCTTTGACAAGACTGGTCTTGCCTGTGCCACTGGCGGCGGTGATGATGAATAACGTGCCTGTTGGTTTGTTCATGACTGTCTCAATATTTTTGTTGTAAATATGTTAATTATAACATAAGTTGCTGGGATTTTTGGCAATTTACACAAATTTGGTCAAAAAAATCAAAAACAACCAGTTAAGTTGGGCTGTTTTTGATTGTTAATGGGCTGGTATTTTTGCCAAAACATGTAGGGTGTCTTATAAAATTTAGGGTTTATCTGATGCGGTTTTTGCCATTACACTTTGTCAGACTGGCTGGATAATTATGGGCTTGCCTTAATTAGAGCATTGAGATTTAATGGCTTACAAACGTCAAAATCTTGCCAAGCAGTGCTAGAATGCTGCTAAACCAGCACTAGAGCAGTACTAAAACAGTGCCAAATTGATGTTAAATCCATCTTGTTTGGCACAGGTTTTATGTGGAGTACATAAACTATCGTAAAAACAACTGATAGCCCACATTGTCTGTCATGGCTTCGCATTCGTAGCCGATGTCGGTGAGTGCGTCTTGGATACTGCGTACACTGGTGCTGTTGGCTTGCAAGCCCACCATGATACGCCCTTCCGCCGCACCGTGGTTGCGGTAGTGGAATAGGGTGATGTTAAAATCCTGTCCCAGTTTCTCCAAAAAATTTAACAACGCCCCCGGACGCTCTGGGAACATCACACGGAACACTTGTTCGTCTGTTACGCCAGCATGACCACCCACAAGATAGCGAATGTGCGTCTTGGCAAGCTCGTCATCGGTCAAATCAAAGCTGCCATAGCCGTCTGCCGTGAGCTTATCCTTGATGATGGTGCGTTCTTGTTGTCCGTCTTTTAGGGCGATACCCACGAACAGACTTGCCATTTCGCTGGAGTCTGGCGAATTGGCGGTTTTGGCACGGTAGTTGAATTCGGTGATGTTTCGCCCTTGTAGGCTGCGACAAAAGTCCAAAAATGCCCCTGTGCGTTCGGGAATTTGCACCGCAAAAATCGCTTCTTTTTGTTCGCCAATCTCGGTACGCTCGGCAATGTATCGCAGACGGTCAAAGTTCATGTTTGCCCCTGAGAGTATCGCTACGCAGTTTTTACCTGTGATACCGTGGGTTTTGATGAATTTTTTTAGCCCAGCCACTGCCAATGCCCCAGCAGGCTCAACGATAGAGCGATTTTCTTCAAAAATATCCTTGATGGCGGCGCACACTTCATCGTTGGTGCAGGTGATGACAGTGGGTTCAACGACTGTGCCTGTGCCGTCCGACTTGGTCATTTGAGCAATCTCAAAGGGGAGTTTGCCAATCTGTGCCACCGCCACCCCATCAGCAAATAAGCTGACCTGTGGCAGGGTAACACGCTCGCCAGTTTCGAGTGCGGCTTTTAGGCACGCCGCTCCAACAGGCTCAACCGCCACCACCTTGACATGGGGGGCAACTTCCCCCAAAAACGCCGCCACCCCAGACAGCAATCCACCGCCACCAGCCGCCACGAATACATATTCCATCTCTCGCCACTGCTGCGTAAGCTCAAGGGCAATCGTGCCTTGTCCTGCAATCACCAGCTCATCATCATAAGGGGCGATGTAGGTCAGCCCATCATCGTCGGCACGAGCCATGGCATAACGGTTCGCCATGTCAAAGCTGTCGCCATGCAGCACCACGTTACCGCCCAATGCCTTGACCGCATTTACCTTAATGTCAGGTGTGGTGGTAGGCATGACGATGACGTTATTTAGCCCCAAGCGATTGGCAGAAAATGCCACGCCCTGTGCATGATTGCCAGCAGACGCACAGATGATACCACGAGATTTTTGGGCTTCGCTTAATTGACTAATGCGGTTGTACGCCCCACGCAGCTTAAAGCTAAAGACAGGTTGCAAATCTTCACGCTTGATACGAATATGATTGTCAAAGCGGTGCGAGAGTTTTTTGGCTTCGTCCAGCGGTGTGCGAATGGCTACGTCATAAACCGTAGCAGTAATCACAGAACGAACCCAATCCGAGAGTGTGCGAGTGCTAGGCGTTGTCATGGTTGTCCTTTTTTTGGTTGATTGGTGTATGGCGGATAAAGTTCAAAACAAGACAAATTCACACAGTGCATAATGAATATAGTGTAAATATAAATCCATCAATAAACGTGGGTTTATGCCACGTTATCAACAATTATAAAATGTATTGGTTTTATTTTTCCGTAACTAGGGTCTGCTGACAATTCATCACGCCAAACAATTAAGTTTGAAGTTTGTGGTAAACGCACGGCTTTTGTGCTAAAAATGGCTAAATCTTGTCTTTCATCGTCAAAAACTTGTTTGATAGAGAATAACTATCAACCTGCGTTTTTTCCTTGAAAGAACTGCGATTTAT
>JAUNUB010000119.1 GCA_030538375.1 Moraxella sp.
ATTTAGCCATTTTTAGCACAAAAGCCGTGCGTTTACCGCAAATTTCAAACTTAATGGTTTGGCGTGATGAAGTGTCAACACGCCAAACCATTTGTTTGTTACAAAATATGGAACAGTCCGCCCCATCTCCATTCACAAATGAACGCCTTGGCACAAAAAACCGCCATTCATATCTGAACAGCGGTTTTTTATCAGCAGTGAATACGATTTAAATAGCGTCATCAGCCGCTTGGATAGCGGTCAAAGCAATGGTGTAGACGATGTCATCAACCAATGCTCCACGTGATAAATCGTTCACAGGTTTGTTCAGACCTTGCAGCATAGGACCGACGCTTACAAGTCCTGCCGAGCGTTGGATTGCCTTGTAAGTGGTGTTGCCTGTGTTTAAATCGGGGAAGATGAACACGTTGGCTTGCCCTGCCACAGGCGAATTAGGGGCTTTGGATTTGCCGACGCTTGGCACGGACGCTGCGTCAAATTGCAATGGACCATCAACCGCCAAATCGGGGGCACGCTCACGCACGATTTTGGTGGCTTCGACCACAGCGTCTACGTCAGGGCCTGCACCCGATGTACCTGTAGAGTAGCTAATCATCGCTACCTTTGGCTCAATGCCGAACGCCTTGGCAGACTGGGCGGATTGAATGGCAATCTCCGCCAACTGCTCTGGCGTTGGGTTTGGGTTCACCGCACAGTCGCCACACACCACAACTTGCTCTGGCATAAGCATAAAGAACACGCTAGAGACGAGCGAATACTCTGGTGCGGTCTTGATAAGCTGGAATGCTGGGCGAATGGTGTCCGCCGTGGTATGTACCGCTCCTGATACCAAGCCGTCCACATCGCCCACGTGCAACATCATTGTGCCAAGCACCACAGTATCACTCAAGGCTTGCTTTGCCCCTGCGTCATCTACCTTGCCTTTGCGGCGTTCTACCATGGGGGCGACATATTTGTCGGCAATGCTGGCAGGGTCGATGATTTCGATGTCGGCAGGCAGAGTTACGCCACGAGATTTGGCGACTTCGTTAATCTTGGCAGGGTCGCCAAGCAACACACATTGGGCGATACCACGACTTTGGCAAATGGCAGCAGCTTCGATGGTGCGTGGCTCATCGCCTTCTGGCAGGACAATGCGTTTTTTGGCGGCTTGAGCCTTGGCAACCACTTGCGTACGAAAGGCAGATGGCGAAAGTTTTTTAGTGCGTGGGGTATTTAGGTAGGTGTTGATGGCGGTGTCATTGGTATCGACCAAGTCGCCTGCGTTGTTGGTGTGGGCGATGTTGGTGAAGTCGGCAGCGTCTGCGGTGCTGGAGCTAATCATGCCCAAAATGCGTGCCGAGCGTGGACCACCAAAGGTTCTGGCGTATAGCAAGGCATTTTCGTTATTTTCGCTGACAAAAATCACATCAGCGTCAAGGGCATTTGCCAAGGAATGATTGACGTAGTTGGCGTATGGCACATTGGCATCGGCAGCGATACCTTGGCAGACGATAAGCTCACTGTCTTGCAGTGCCACGGTTTTTTCGAGCAGCTCATCTAGGCAGTTGGCGGCGATGGCTTTGCGTAGCTCAATTTCGGCTTCATCGACAAATGGGGTGATGAGTTTTGCACCGATTTTGCTGGCAAAATTTTGGCTAAGGGCGGTAAAATTGATATTAGGACTGCTAGGCACAAGTAGAATGGTTTTCATGGTAATTCCTTAAAATTGTTTTTTTGATGACATGGCAAATAAATCAACCGTGCTTATTTGCCATGCTTTGATATTACAACAACTTATAGACCAAGCACGCTGCGAGTTTCGCTCATGATTTGGAATTCTTCGTCAGTTGGGATTACCCATAGCTCAACCGATGAACCTTCGGCATGGAAACTGCCTTCTGCCCCACGGATTAACTCGCTGTTTTTGACGGTGTCAATCTTGATACCAAAGTGGCGAAGATTGGCAACGATATTGGCACGCATATCCGCACCGTTCTCACCAATACCACCTGTGAACAAAATACCTGTCAAAGTTGGCAAGGCACAGCTTAGGCTGGCAAGATATTTGGCGGTGCGATAGGCGAACAGTTGCAAGGCAAGCTGTGCGTCTGTATTGCCGTCTTTTGCCCCCTGCTCTACGGCACGCATGTCGTTGGACAAGCCTGACACGCCTAAGAGACCGCTTTTTTTGTTAAGCAAAGTGTCAATCTCTTCGATGGACAAGCCCAAAGTGCGGTGCAGATGAATGTGCAAACTTGGGTCGACATCACCGCTGCGAGTACCCATCATTAAGCCTTCAAGTGGTGTCAAGCCCATGCTGGTATCAAGGCTTTGACCATTGTACACCGCCGTTGCCGAGCAGCCATTACCAAGGTGAGCGACCAACCAACCATGGGGAGCGGCGGCTGCGGTCAGTTCGCTGGCACGGTGCGACACATAGGCGTGTGATGAACCATGAAAACCATAGCGACGAATGTGGTGTTCGCTGTACAAATCTTTTGGCACGGCATAGCGGTAGGCATGGGCTGGCATGGTTTGATGAAAGGCGGTGTCAAAGATGGCAACTTGTGGCAAGTCGGGATACATGGCACTGATTGCCTTGATACCAGCGGCGTTGGCAGGGTTGTGCAAGGGAGCAAGGGCGGTCAACTCTTCAATGGTGGCTAGCACTTCAGGGGTGATGACGGTGGCGGTTTTGAATTTGTCGCCGCCGTGTACCACACGATGACCTACCGCCACAGGCTTGTATTCGCTGATAAGTTCGCCCAAAATAATGCCAAGAGCTTCGGCATGAGCACCGCTGTCTGGGATAGTGATGTCGGTTTTTGAGCCGTCTAGGTTTTTGTGCTTGATACGAGCGTCGCTGTTGCCTAGAGCTTCGGCAAGTCCTTCGATACGCGTATTGCCATCTTCACTGATGAGTGCGTATTTGATGGACGATGAACCGCAGTTAAGTACGAGCGTGGGATTGGTCAAAGACATAAAATTTCCTTTTGGTTGATGATTTTGTGTGTCATAAAAAAACGTTGTCATTTGCCAGAGCGATTATGCTGGACAAAGCACTATTAATATAGCAGATTTTGGCGTGAAAAAGGGGATTTTTTTGTGTTTTGTGGGGCAAAATTACCGCCGCAATGATTGATTGTGCTACAATGGGGCAATTTTTTTGATTGCGTATCTATTATGAAATCTTCTATTTTTTTGCCTGCTTTGGCACTGTGTTTGGCGTGCGGACTGACTGCCTGTGGTCAAAAAGGTGTGTTGTACCTACCCCAAAAACCCGTTTCCACTGCTAATAATGACGTGGCACAAGCTGATGAGCTGACAGACAATGCTACAGTCGGCGAAATCATGTCCGATGGTGTTGTAACAGAACAGGCTTATTAAGCACGGCAATGATAAGTGCTTAATTAATCATGACAAGTGAGCCACCCCATGCAAAGTCAAAAAAAACGCTTACCCATTGGCATTCAGACATTTTCTGAACTAAGAAAAGACAATGCCTATTATTATGTGGATAAAACCAAAAAAATTATTGAACTTATTAACGTCAGTAAATATATTTTTTTATCACGCCCAAGACGATTTGGCAAGAGCCTTACCATTGACACCATTGCCGAATTGTTTTTGGGCAATCAATCCTTATTTAAAGGCTTGTACGCCGAACATAACTGGGATTGGGAGTATACTTATCCTGTTTTACGCATAAGTTTTGGTATAGGTGTATCAAGTAAGTCAATCTCATTCATGACTTATTTATCCGAAATACTGTCATCAATCGAAGAAAGATACAGTATCGACAATCATCAATACAGCATGGGCATTAGATTTGAGAAGATTATTAGACACTGCTATCAAACATCAGGGAAAAAAGTTGTTATTTTAATTGATGAGTATGATAAGCCCATCTTAGACAATCTTTCCCATCAAGATAAAGCAATCAGTGTTCGCAATGAAATGCGAGATTTCTACAGTGTCATTAAAAATAATGATGCCTATATCCATTTTGCCATGCTGACAGGCGTATCTCGGTTTAGCAAGATTAATTTATTCTCAGGATTAAACAACCTATATGACGTTACGCTAGATGACCGTTTTTCGGCATTGTGTGGCTACACCCAAGATGAGCTTGAGCATGTATTTGCCCCAGAGCTGTTTGATGTGGATTTAGACAAGCTAAAAACATGGTACAATGGCTATAACTGGACTGGCGATAGTGTTTATAACCCTTTTGATGTTTTGTTGTTTTTGAGCAATCCACAAAAATTATACAAAAACTATTGGATAGAGACAGGCAGTGCGACTTTTTTGATGGATAAATTGCTCAATGAACAGTTTAATATTCAGCAAGCAATTGGCAGATTAATCGACAATCAGCAGTTGTCCCAATTTGAAATCGGTGATATTAGTACAACAGCCTTGTTATTTCAAGCAGGGTATCTGACCATCGATAAGATGATACTAAGACCGAGCTTGCGTTTTACCCTAAAATTCCCCAATCTGGAAGTACAACAAAGCCTGTCTGAATCTCTGCTATTAAAATACATCTCTTGTGCCAATGACGACATGTTATTAAAACAAGGTCAATTATACGAAGCGGTGCTTGCACATAATTTGCCAGCCATACAAGAGATTATCACGGCATTTTTTGCCAGTATACCACATCATTGGCACAGAAATAATCCCATTGCCAGTTATGAAGGTTATTGGGCGAGTGTGTTTTATGCGTTATTTGCCAGCCTTGGTCTTAGAACCATCACCGAAGACGCAACCAATTTTGGCACGATTGATATGACCTTGATTGTTGATGGCGAAAATAACAAGCACTATGTCTATATCTTTGAATTCAAAGTCATTGATAAAGACAATAATCAAGACAATGATACGCCACAAGGCATTGCTTTGGCTCAAATAAAAAACAAACGCTATGCGGATAAATATCTCACCGCCAATAACATTGTGCATGAGATTGGTATCGAATTTCATAAAGAAACACGAGCAACACTCTTTGACATCGCAACCAATCATCAAGAACAAAAAACCCCATAATAGAAAAATCCATAACGGAAACCCTATAATAGGAAAACCCCATGACAAATTTTACCCCTGCCAGCCATCTTGATAATGGCGTGCTAAGCATTGACCCTGTGGTGCTTGCCAATGCCTTGCCATACATGAGCTATCAAGACAACGTGCTGCATATTGATGGTGTGTCTGCCGACGAGCTTGTCAAGCACCATGGCACGCCCTTGTATGTGTATAGCAAAAATGCGATATTGGGGCAATTTTCCGCTTATACCGCAGCCTTTGGTGATATGCCGCACCAAATCTGCTATGCGGTCAAGGCGAATTCCAACCTTGCTATACTTAAACTCTTGGCGGACGCTGGGGCTGGATTTGACATCGTCTCGCAGGGTGAGCTGGCTCGTGTATTAGAAGTAACGAATGGCAAAAAAGTGGTGTACTCTGGCGTGGGTAAGACCACAGATGACATTCGATATGCACTGATGGCGGATATTGATTGCTTTAACGTGGAAGCGATGAGTGAGCTTGCCTTGATTAATCAAGTGGCAGGAGAGCTGGGCAAGACTGCTCGTATCTCTATCCGTATCAATCCTGACGTGGACGCTAATACGCACCCTTATATCTCAACTGGTTTAAAAGACAATAAATTTGGCATTTATGATGGCATATCCGCCTATCGCTATGCCAAAGAATGTGAGCATATTGACGTGGTGGGGGTGGATTGTCATATCGGTTCACAGATTATGGAGACCACGCCATTTGTGGACGCACTGGACAAACTTATCGAGATGATTGACAAGATTAAGGCGATGGGTATTGAGCTTCGGCACATTGACCTAGGCGGCGGCTTGGGCGTGCGTTATACTGACGAAAATCCTGTGAGTATCACCGAATATGTGCAGGCGATGTTGCCAAAGTTGCGGCAGCTGGGCTTGACGGTGTACCTAGAACCGGGGCGAAACATGGTGGCGAATGCTGGCGTGCTATTGACCAGTGTTGATGTACTAAAACCGACTGACGAAAAGAACTTCGCCGTGGTTGATGCGTCGATGAGTGAATTGCTGCGTCCTGCCTTGTACGAAGCGGTTATGGCAATCAACCGTGCCAATCTAAACACCAAGACAGCGGTAGATA
>JAUNUB010000008.1:0-7854 GCA_030538375.1 Moraxella sp.
TAAGTGGTGTAATAAAAAGCGGTGTAACGAATTGTCAACAGCCCCTTATATTGATTAGGATTAATTAGGAGATAATAATGAAGCGTGCGGTATTAACAACTTCTTCTGCAAGTTTGCACCATATGGGCATTGCCACGGATTCTATTGGTAATATCCCTTTGCATATTCGTTTTGGCGACCAGTGGTTTTTGGACAATGGCGAAAAACTTAGCCCAAAAATACTAAGTAAAATGATGGCGGATAACCCAAAAGTGGTGGTGAATACACGTCCTGCAAGCCCAGATGAAGTGCATGAGATTTTTTCTGACTTATATCGCCGCAATTATGATGAAGTATTTGTTTGTTGCCTGTCTTCTAGGTTTAGCGAGAGCTACAAAATACTAGAAGAACAAAAAAACCTGTATACAGGTAGAATGAATATCTATATCTACGACACCAAGACAGTCAATATTGCCGAAGCAGCATTGGCTTATGAAGCCAGTTATATGATACAAGGCGGTGCAACCTTTGGTGAAGTGGTAGCTAGGCTTGACCAATTGCGAGCAAAGAGTGTATTAACTTTAAGTCTGTATGACTTAAATTATATCATTCGCAACAAAAAATTATCCGCACCAGCTGGTTTTATTGCCAATTTGTTCGATGTAAAACCTGTCATGCAGATAACTTCAGAAGGTCTATTAGTTCCTACCAGCAAGGTTCGTAAATTTGAACGAGCTTTAAGAGAGATGATTAAAATTGTTGATGAGACAACACGCGGACAAGACCGTTATTTATACATGACAGATGCCAGCTTTGGTGATTTGACAGAACGATGTGCACAGATTGTCATGCAAGAGATGAAGATTGAGAGCCTGCCTATTATCCCTGCTTCTTGTGTTTCTATGGGTAATCATGGTCCAGATGGTGTTGCTTTGGGGGCGTTCTATGGACAGCTGCCAAAAATCATCAGTCAATTGCCAGTGTATAAAGAAGGCTAGGGTCTGCTGACACTTCGTCTTTGTAGATAAAAATGAGATAAATCGTAGTGCTTTCAAGGAAAAAACGCAGGTTGATAGTTATTCTATCGGCTAAGTTTTTGACGATGAAAGACAAGATTTAGCCATTTTTAGCACAAAAGCCGTACATTCACCACAAATTTCAAACTTAATGGTTTGGCGTGATGAATTGTCGGCAGACCCTAACCAAAAGCCCAACCAAAAGTCTAAACGAAGTCTATTAAGCAATACAAAAATTCTCCAAAAAGGACAGCCATTGCCACTTAAACGGTATTTTGGGCTATCGGTAACTTACTCTTGATTATTTGTGGTTAATCCTGTAGTATTCATCGACTTGTTTATGTGTGTTTTTTTTGTTATAAGACTTATAAGACGTTGTGTCTGGTCGATTGTTGGAGAAAGGTGTTATGAAACGTATTGTACTGGTAACTTCGTCTTCTAGTATTCATCATTTGGATATTGCGACTGGGGAGATTGGTATTATTCCGCTACATATTCAGTTTGGTGATATGGAGTTTTTGGACGACAATATACAGATTACGCCAGAGTCGCTGTGTCAGATGATGGCAGGCAACCCAAAAATAAAAGCAGGAACACGCCCACCAACTGCCGATGAAGTTCATGAGATTTTTGCAGATTTATACCGCCGCAACTATGACGAAGTTTTTGTGGTTTCTATTTCTTCTAGAATCAGTAAATGCTATGAGATTTTTCAATATCAACAAAGTCTATACGCAGGCATAATGAATGTCTATATCTATGACACAAGAATGGGTAATATCAACGAAGGAGCATTGGCATACGAAGCACATTGTATGATACAGGGCGGCGCACCTTTTAGTGATGTCATCAAAAGACTGGACGCATTGCGTGAGCAAAGTGTCTTGACTTTTAGTGTCTACAGCCTTGATATGCTTATCCGTAACAAAAAACTGTCCGCCCCAGCAGGTTTTGTGGCGAATTTATTTGACATCAAGCCCGTACTGTGGGTAGATGAAGAGGGCTACATCACACCTAGGGATAAAGTGCGTAAATTCGAACGTGCCTTGCGTGAGATGATAAAATTTGTCGATGAACAAAGTAGGGGCAAAAATCGCTACATCTATATGCTAGACAGCTGTGGAGTGATGGGCGATTTGACCAATCGCTGTGCGGATATGGTGATGAGCAAATTAAACCTACAACAACTGCCAATCATGCCAGCTTCTTGCGTGTCCTTGGGCAACCATGGACCAGAGGGTATTGGCTTAGGGGCGTTTTATGGCGACTTGCCAAAAATCGTAGAAAAACTCCCTTTGTTCAAAGAAAGTTAAGTATAGTCGATTAAAATAAAACCAATACATACCCATTCGTGATTGTTCGTAGGGTGCTTTGTTCCCCCACCGTTTTAATTACGTGGGCTTACGCCACACGCTACGGCTACACAGTGGTCGCTGTCGCCTGTCTTATTTCTATTTTAATCGACCATATAGTTAGTCAATTAAAGTTGCAATGATACTTACGTTGTGAGCGTTCTTATGTACTACTTGTACACGGCAGTCTGTCGGCTTGTCTCATTTTTATTTTAATCGACTATAATTGTTTGGCGTGATGAATTGTAGGCAGACCCTAGATTATCCGAATGCGACAAGAGCAAGATTTCACACAATTTGGTGAGATTTTTTGCAAAATTCGACTGACAGGTAACATAAAATTTTGGCATAATAAATGGACTTTTTGCAACCGTTACCCAATTAACTGGAGATAATTACAATGCCCAATCTAATAAACAACATTTATCATACTGGCATGAAATTCACTGCGATGGCTGTTGTAGCTACTGTGGCGTTTGGTACAACTGCACTGGCTGTGCCTGCAATGGCAAATGATGCGACCACCAACCTAAACAAACTATTAACCAATACCAAGTCTATGACCGCAAGTTTTAGTCAGACTACCAAAAGTTCGGCAAATAGCCAGACCTTTAATGGGACGATGGCGGTGTCTCGCCCCAATAAATTCCGCTGGGAGACCAAAAGACCCGCCGAACAACTCATCGTCGCCAATGACAATACCTTGTGGGTGTACGACAAGGATTTAATGCAGGCGACCAAGCAGTCCATCGCCAATCAAGTGGGCGAAACGCCAGCTTTGTTATTGTCAGGCAATGTATCGCAAATTAACCAAAACTTCACTATTAGTCAGCCCAATGCGAACAAAAATTACTATGTATTAACGCCAAAATCTGACAACGCCAACTTTAGAAATGTGTCCATCAGCTTTAACGGTGGCAAGCCTGTGATGATGGTGCTAAACGACAATCTTGGACAGACGACCAGCATTCGCTTTAGCAATGTTAAAACCAATGGCACGATTGCAGCCAGCCAGTTTAGCTTCACGCCGCCAAAGGGGGTGGACGTGATTGAGCAATAATCGCTCTATTGACATTAGCACAACAACCATCGCCAAGAGATTTGGCGGTGGTTTTTTTGTGGTGTGTCTAGGGTCTGCCGACAATTCATCACGCCAAACAATTAAGTTTTTAGCTTGTGGTAAACACACGGCTTTTGTGCTAAAAATGGCTAAATCTTGTCTTTCATCGTCAAAAACTTAGCCGATAGAATAACTATCAACCTGCGTTTTTTCCTTGAAAGAGCTGCGATTTATCTCATTTTTATCTACAAAGACGAAATGTCAACAGACCCTAAAAATTTTTGTATGACTGGATTTTTTAAATCCTGTTATCATTTTTACAAATTGTGTTATAATAGTAAAGATATGGGTGCTAAAACCATAGCTTTGCCAAAAAATAAGCCAGCTTTGTTAAATCGACTTGTCAGCACCGCTTGTGCCAGCTCGTTCGTTGTTTTGCTGTTTTAATTTTTTGGGTTTGGTGTCATCATAAGCCTATCAAGACAGCACAGCAGAATAACGTATAGATGTGATTACACGGAGAATAATATGTCAGCCAATTGGTCAGCGATTGCATTTTTGCTAGCCGCCATCGGACTTGTGGTGTTTATGTTGGTTGTGCCACGCCTGCTTGGTGGGCGTTCTTTTGGTTCTCAAAAAGAAGAGAGTTTTGAAGCAGGGGTTGTGCCAGCTGGCTCTGCTCGCATTCGATTGTCCGCCAAATTCTATTTGGTGGCGATTTTTTTTGTGATTTTTGACCTTGAAGCCCTGTATCTATATGCCTATGCGGTGAGCGTGCGTGAAGTGAGTTGGCTAGGATTTGCCACGGCGGCGATTTTTATCGTGGTGCTGTTTGTGGGTCTTCTTTATGAGATGAAACTTGGGGCGATGAATTGGGCACCTGCGGACAAACGTGGCAAAAAATCTCGCATTTATGCCAAGCCTGCTGATTTTGACTTGGCGAGTATCACGGCGTTTCATGGCATTGATGAGCTGCATACCGACCCCACAGGCAAAGTGCCAGCCCAGTCATCAGGACGGATTAACGTATCCAACGACATCAAAAAAAACCAAGCCCATATGGCGAATATTGACCACATTAACAATACAGGACGTGTAACCACGCAGGATTTTGCCAACAAGCATGGAACAAAATCAGCGTATAATCAAACAGATGAATAGCAAAGTGTCCAAAGTATCGCCTTTGGCGTTTTTGTGTTTTATTGCTCAAAATAGCAAACCCAGTTTTATTCCAGTCAGTGAATTTTAGCAAGCAGTATTTTTTGCCAGCCACCAAGAAGCGTTATTAAACATGAAATACACTCTTACTCGTGCCAACGAATCCGCCAGCCAATATCCCCACCAGTCTCGCCAAGTGGTTGATGGCATTACTCAAGATGAGATTGATAAGAATATCTTTATGGGTAAATTAGAAGACCTAACTCACTCTCTTGCCAATTGGGGTCGCAAAAACTCCCTTTGGCCATTCAACTTCGGTACGTCTTGTTGCTATGTGGAATACGCCACGACTTTGACAGGGGTGCATGATTTGTCTCGCTTTGGGGCGGAAGTGATACGTGCGTCGCCACGCCAAGCAGACGTGATGATTGTCGCTGGGACGTGCTTTGTCAAGATGGCTCCTGTGATTTTGCGACTGTATGAACAAATGCTAGAGCCAAAATGGGTGATTTCGATGGGGGCATGTGCCAACTCTGGCGGCATGTACGACATCTATTCGGTGGTGCAAGGGGTGGATAAGATTTTGCCTGTGGACGTATATATTCCGGGGTGTCCGCCACGCCCAGAAGCACTTATTCAAGCGTTAATGCTTTTGCAAGAATCCATCACGCATGAACGCCGACCCTTGGCGATTAACATGGCAAATCAAGGCATTTATCAACCTATCATGACGGCGGAGCGAGACCGCAAGCAAGCCGATAGAATTGCCGTCAAAAATCTACGTTCGCAAGATGACGCATTTTAGAGAGTATAAGGAATAACGATAATGAGTCATGTTCATGATACAGGTATTCTTGCTGAATTAACCGCCAAAAATCACCCCTACATCAGCCAAGACACCGTCGATGGCATTCCGACCATTTGGGTGGACAAGAGTGATGTACTAGACGTGCTGATGACGCTGCGTACCGTGGCACACCCTTACGTCATGCTGGTGGATTTGTCCGCCATTGATGAGCGGCTGCGTAACCATCGATACGGCTTGCCAGCGAGTGATTTTACCGTATTTTATCATCTGATGAGCCTTGAGCGTAATAGCGATATCCGTGTCAAAGTGGCTTTAAAAGACGGTGAAAGTACTCCCAGTGCCACCAAAATCTACCCCAATGCCAATTGGTATGAGCGTGAAGTGTGGGATATGTTTGGCGTGGTATTTGACGGACACCCACACTTAACACGTATTCTGCTGCCTAAATATTGGGAAGGCTATCCACTGCGTAAGGAATATCACGCACGTGCGACCGAATTCACGCCCTATTTTTTAAACACCGCCAAGCAAGAATTTGAGCAAGAAAATCTAAGGTTTGTTCCCGAAGAATGGGGCATGAAACGCAGTGGGCGTGATGAAGATTTTATGTTCCTAAACATCGGTCCTAACCACCCATCGGCACATGGGGCGTTTCGTCTCGTATTGCAATTGGACGGTGAAGAGATTATCGACTGTATTCCTGATATTGGCTATCATCACCGTGGTGCGGAGAAGATGGCAGAACGTCAAACGTGGCATTCATTCATTCCCTATACCGACCGTATCGACTATTTGGGCGGTGTGATGAATGAACTGCCTTATATCATGGCGGTGGAGAAGTTGGCTGGCATTACCGTGCCTGACCGTGCCAACACCATTCGCATTATGATGAGTGAGTTTTTTCGGATTACCAATAACCTGCTGTACTGGGGAACGTTCATTCAAGACGCAGGGGGTATGACTCCTGTGTTTTATATGTTTGCCGACCGCCAAAAAGCCTATGATGTCATCGAAGCAGTAACAGGCTATCGTATGCACCCTGCGTGGTTTAGAATCGGTGGTACAGCACACGACTTGCCAAATGGTTGGGAGCGGCTGGTGCGTGAGTTTTTGGATTGGATGCCAGCTCGTATCGAAGAGTATGTCAAAGCCACGATGACCAACAGCGTGCTAAAAGGGCGTACCCAAAACGTCGCCCAATATGACGCACGGCAAGCACTTGCATGGGGGGTAACAGGGGCAGGACTGCGTGCCACTGGCATTGATTTTGACCTGCGTAAGGCGCGCCCCTATTTGGGTTATGAGAATTTTGACTTTGATGTGCCAGTATTTTACAACGGCGACGCTTATGACAGATGTTTGGTCAAGATTGAAGAAATTCGCCAATCGCTACGCATTATCAAGCAATGCCTTGATAACATGCCAAGCGGTGCATACAAAGCCGAACATCCGCTGGCTGTGCCACCGCCAAAAAACCGCACCCTAAACGACATTGAAACACTGATTAACCACTTTATATCGGTGTCGTGGGGGCCTGTCATGCCAGCAGGCGAAAGTGCCTACATGGTCGAAGGGGTGAAAGGGCTCAACAGCTATTATGTTGCATCAGACAACTCAACCATGAGCTACCGCACACGCATACGCACACCAACATTCGCCCATCTGCAACAAATGCCAAGCGTGATTAATGGCTCGCTGGTATCAGACGCAATCATCTATTTGGCGAGTATTGATATCGTGATGGCAGATTGTGATAGGTAGATGGCAATCAATCAGACATACAAAAGCCAATGAACTACACCCTAATCCTAACCTATATACTCACCATCGTGCTGTTTTTGGGAACGCCGGGTCCTGTTACGGTAATGGTGGCGAATAATAGCAGTCGCTATGGATTTTTGGCAGGATTTGCGACCATCGCAGGCACAAATGCCGCATCGTTAGTCTTGATTGGTATATCCTTTGCGGTAATACAGGGATTATTTACAGTAAGCGAAACGGCATTACTTTATTTGACGTTGTTTGGCTCTTTGTATCTTGTGTATTTTGCCGTTGGAATTATCAAAGATAAGATTGACATACAAAGCATAAACATGAGCAGCACAAAAACCTTGAGCAAAAATCATTTTAAAGATGGTTTTGTTGTTGGTATTAGCAACCCAAAAGACATTTTATTTTTTATTGCGTTTTTTCCGATGTTTTTTGGTGTGGCGGATAATAGCTTTTTGGCGATGTTTATTTTGGTGATGGTTTGGGTGCTGCTAGATTATGTGATTTTATCCTGTTATTCGCTGATTTTTTCAAAAATCGTGAATAATGCTGTGGTGAATGTGATTGGTAAATTGTCGGGCAGTATTTTATTGTGTGTGGCGGTATATATGATTTATAAAACATTGATAGGATTGTTTGGATAATTGTCGTGCTTGAGATAAATAAACGTAGAATTATTCATAGATATTGAGTGATAAATGCAAGATAAGT
>JAUNUB010000008.1:7864-19032 GCA_030538375.1 Moraxella sp.
AAACAAGGTGAGTTAAATAGACAGCTAGGTAGATTTTGAATGATTGTATTCATATGACATCATTCCAATCCAAGCCAAAAAACGGTAATCGTAACCCATGAAAATTGTAACCGACAAAACCCCAAAAGTGGATATACAGGCAATCTTGACCCTTGATGAGATTGCAGGTATTCATGAATATATTCATCACTACCCACAAGCACGTGCGGCAGTTTTGGACGCATTAAAACTGGTGCAGCGGCGTAATGGCTGGGTGAATGACGCACAAGCGAACGCTATTGCCAACTTGCTTGACATTCCGATGAGTGATGTCGATGGCGTGGCGACGTTTTTTAATCGTATTTATCGCAGTCCTGTAGGTAGGCATGTGATATTGATTTGCGACAGTGTGGCGTGTTATTTGAATGGCTATGAAGACCTATCCCAAGCGTTCAAACATGAGCTTGGCATTGACTATGGACAGACGACAGCGGACGGACGCTTTACGCTGTTGCCAATTTGTTGTCTTGGCAATTGCGATAAAGGGGCGAGCGTGCTGATAGATGAAGACACTTACGGACCTGTACTGCCAAGTGATGTGCCGCTATTGTTGGAGCAATACTCATGAACATACAAGAACAGATTCAAGCACGCAAAGATGGGCTTGCTCCTAGCCAATTAAATCGCCAACACACCCCCATTTATGGCGTAGGGCTGGCGGCAGGACAAGCCCCTACGAGCGAGACACACCCCTTGACATGGCGATTGTTCCATCATGATGCGGTGCTAAAATTGGCGGATTATTTGGCATTAAAAGGCTTTGATGGGCTAAAAATCGCTTTATCAAAAACGCCAAAAGAAGTGGGCGAGATGATAAAGACCGCCAATGTGCGTGGGCGTGGTGGGGCTGGTTTTAATGCTGGTTTGAAATGGACGTTTATGACACCGCCAGATGGGGGCGTGCGTTATCTTGTGTGCAATGCTGACGAGATGGAACCCGGCACATTCAAAGACCGTCTGCTGATGGAGCGTTTGCCGTTTCAGCTGATTGAAGGCATGCTTATCACCGCTTATGCGATTGGGGCGAGTGCTGGCTATATCTTTATTCGTGGTGAGTATATTTTGGCAGCCCAGCGTCTGCAAAGTGCGATTGATGAGCTCTTGGCAAATAATCTGCTGGGCGATGGTATTTTGGGTACGGATTTTGCTTTTGATTTGCATGTGCATACAGGGGCAGGGCGGTATATTTGTGGCGAAGAGACAGCACTCATCAACTGCTTAGAAGGCAGACGTGCCAACCCACGCACCAAGCCACCATTTCCGCAAGTATCGGGGGCATGGGGTCGACCCACGGTGGTGAATAACGTTGAGACTTTAAGCAACATGCCTGCGATTTTGTTAAATGGCGTGGAGTGGTATTTAAACATTCCAAAAGCCAAAGGCAAGTCCGAAACCCCCGGAACTAAGATTATGGGTTGCTCTGGACGTGTTAAAGACGCAGGGCTTTGGGAATTACCGTTTGGTTATACTGCACGAGAAATCATTGAGTTAGCAGGCGGTATGCAGGACGGCTTAACCCTAAAGGCGTGGTTGCCCGGCGGTGCTTCTACCGACTTTTTGACGGCAAGTGATGAACACTTGGACTTGGTCATGGATTTTGACCCAATCATGAAAGCAGGTAGCCGTTTGGGAACTTGTCTGATGATGGTCGTTGATGAAACGCAAGACATGGTGAGCTTATCCAAAAACTTACAGATGTTCTTTCAGCGTGAAAGCTGTGGTTGGTGTACGCCGTGCCGTGATGGTTTGCCGTGGGGCGTAAAGATTTTGGACGCAATGGACAAGGGTGATGGGCAAGATGGCGATATTGATAAGCTGTCGGAGCTGACACGAGATTTGTGGTTGGGCAAGACTTTTTGTGCACACGCTCCGGGGGCGATGGAACCTTTGATGAGTGCCTTAAAATACTTCCGTCCAGAATTTGAGCGTAAAATTGGCGACACAAGCCACAATGCAGGAGGTGTGTGATGGCTGTCATTCATGTTGATGGTAAGTCATTTGAAGTGGACAGTGCGGACAATTTATTGCAAGCCTGTCTGTCTTTGGGTATTGATGTGCCTTATTTTTGTTATCACCCTGCCTTGGGTTCGGTGGGTTCGTGCCGTCAATGCGCCGTCAAGCAGTACAATAACGAAGAAGATTACAAGGCAGGGCGTGGACGGCTGGTGATGAGCTGCATGGTCGCCCCAACCAATGACATGTATATCTCGGTGGACGACCAAGAAGCCAAAGATTTTCGCCGCCGCATTGTCGAATATATCATGACCAACCACCCCCACGACTGCCCAACCTGCGAAGAAGGCGGACACTGCCATCTACAAGACATGACTTATATGTCAGGACACCGCCAGCGTCGCTATCGCTTTACCAAACGCACGCACCACAATCAAGACTTAGGGGCGTTCATCAATCATGAGATGAACCGCTGTATTGCTTGTTATCGCTGTGTGCGGTTTTATAAGGATTATGCAGGTGGCACAGATTTGGGGGTCTATGCGTCCAATAACCGTGTGTATTTTGGGCGTGACAGCGATGGACAATTTGAAAGTGAATTCAGCGGCAACTTGACCGAAGTCTGCCCCACTGGTGTATTCACGGATAAAACGCACTCCGACCGTTACAATCGCAAATGGGATATGCAGTACGCCCCAAGCGTATGCCACGGCTGCTCAAGTGGCTGTAATATCTCGGTAGGCGAACGCTATGGCGAAATCAGACGTATCGAAAACCGCTACAATCACGATGTGAACGGTTATTTTTTGTGCGACCGTGGGCGTTTTGGTTATGGCTATGTCAATCGTGGCGACCGCCCAAGCCAACCACTCGAAAACATTCATGGCAAACTTATCAAGGTGAATGCAGACTTTGCCCTAGACGGTGTGGCGGCTCTGCTAAAAAACGACTTGGCACAAGGCAAGGTGATTGGCATTGGCTCGGTGATGAGCAGCCTTGAAAATAATTTTGCCCTAAAACGCCTTGTGGGGGCGGACAACTACAGCACAGGCATGAGTGTGTCAGAACAACGCTTGTGCCATGAAGCGGTGCAACTGCTGCGTCAAGACGATGTGCATAATGTCTCGCTTAGTGAGATTGAGCAGGCGGATACGGTGCTGATTTTGGGTGAAGACATTACCCAAACGGCGGCACGTGTGGCATTGTCCGTGCGTCAAGCCGCCAAAAACAAAGCCAAACAAATGGCAACCGCTCTACGCACCGACCATTGGCTTGCCGAACCTGTCAAACGCATTGGACAAAATGCCTATAGCCCCATTTATAACATCGCCATCACCGACACCAAGCTCGATGATGTGAGCAAAATTTCTGTCGTGGCAAATGCAGGCGACAGTGCAAGATTGGGCTATATGGTGGGCGAAGCGATAGCCAAAATGCCTGATGTGTGGGCGGATATTGTGTGCTTGGGCGAGCGGATTTTTGATAAGCCTGCCGATGATGAGCTAAGCCTTGCCAAGCAGATTGCCTATGATTTGTTAACGGCGGATAAGCCTTTACTTATCACAGGTACAAGCCTTGGCGATGACAATATCATCAAGGCGTGCGGCTACATCGCCAAAACCCTTGCCAAAAAACGTGCCATGTTTGACAAAGACGGTTATCACAAGCTGGCTGGTCTGTACACTTGTATGCCATATGCCAACAGTGTGGGATTGTCGCTCTTGGGTGGATTAAACCTAGAGCAAGCCTTGCAGCGTATTGATGGCGGTGTTAATACAGTGCTGGTGATGGAGCATGATTTGGCGGATACGCTGACACCCAGTCAGCTTGATAAAGTGCTTGCCAAGACGGTGATTGTGCTGGACAGTCAAACTTATCCATGGCACGACAAGGCTGCCTATGTGCTATCGACAGGGAGCTTTGCCGAAAGCGATGGTACACTCATCTCTGCAGAAGGACGAGTGCAGCGGTTTTTTGCCGCTTATGATAAGCAGTATTATGAGCCGCACAGCATTATCAAAGAAGCATGGCGTTGGTTGTATGCCATTGATAATACGCTAAAAAATGAACAATCCACGGTACGTCTTGATGAAGTGATTGCCGAGCTTGGGGTGGCGTATCCGATTTTTGAGACAGTCAAAGACGCAGCCCCACTTTCGGATTATCGTATCACAGGGCTAAAAGTGGCACGTGAGCCACGCCGTTATTCTGGACGTACCGCCATTCGTGCACCGTTGTCCATTCACGAACCCATGCAGCCTAAGGACGTGGACACTGCTCTCACCTTTTCAATGGAAGGTTATGTGGGCGAGCAGACCAACCCTGCCAGCATTCCCTTTGCGTGGAGTGCAGGCTGGAACTCGCCGCAAGCATGGAATAAACTACAAGACAAAGTGGGCGGCAAATTAAAAGGCGGTGATGTGGGTGTACGCTTGTTTGATATTTTGCCAAGAATGAGCGATGAGTACCCAAATCAGCTGCATGACATCAAAGATGGCACGCCAACCAGTATTTTTAATGAAACGGTGAGTCTTGTGGCTGTACCAACGTTAATCGCAGGCTCAAAAATCAGCAACCGCAGTGCCGTCATCAACGCACAAAATGCCGCCCCTGCATGGCTGATTAACGCACAAGACGTGGCACGCTGGCATTTAAAAGCAGGGGACAAACTTGCGGTATATGCCGACGATGTACAGATTGTACTGCCTGTGCAAGTGGTGGAATATCTGGCAGATGGCTGTGTGGGCTACCCTGCTGGACAAGTGCCAAGCTATATTCAGTCCATGCGGCGTATCAAAAAAGTCGATGATAGCGTGCCAGTGTATCATGATGAGGTGCTGATGGCTGATACGCATAGTACAAATGTACTGTTTGCCCCTACCGATACCGCTAAGGAGCTGTAAGATGAGTACTCGCATTATTCCTGATGTGCCGTCTTTTTTGATGCACCAAATCAGCTTTGAGACGTGGTCGGTACTGTATTTGGTGATTCAAAGTTTGGTGATTTTTTTGGGGGTGGTGATTACCGCTGCCTTGATGATTGTGTATGAACGCCGAATGCTGGCTCTATGGCAAGACCGCTACGGACCAAACCGTGTGGGCTGGCAAGGCTCGCTACAGCTGGTGGCGGACATGCTAAAGATTTTTTTTAAAGAAGATTGGACACCCAATTTTGCCGACAAAAAAATGTTCACCCTTGCCCCTGCGATTGCCATGTTTACCGCACTTGCCAGCTTTAGCATTATTCCGCTGTCGCCTACGCTTGGGGCAGCAGATTGGGATATTGGGCTGTTGTTCTTTTTTGCGATGGCAGGACTGGCGGTGTATGCGGTGATGTTTGGCGGCTGGGCTTCTGCCAACAAATTCTCTTTGCTGGGCGGATTACGCTCGGCAGCACAGACGATAAGTTATGAAGTGTTCTTAGGCTTATCCTTAATGGGCGTGGTGGCAATGGCAGGCTCGTTCAATCTGCGTGAGATTGTCGAAGCCCAAACAGGTGTATGGAATGTCATTCCGCAATTTTTGGGTTTTTTGACCTTTGTGGTGGCAGGGGTTGCGGTTACGCATAGACACCCCTTTGACCAACCAGAAGCCGAACAAGAACTGGCAGAAGGTTATCATGTGGAATATTCAGGCATGAAATTTGGCATGTTTTTTATTGGTGAATATGTCAATGTGGTGGTGATTTCGGCACTCATGACCTGCTTGTTTTTTGGCGGTTGGCTTGCCCCTTTTAACCTAAATATTCCATTTGTACCGCCTGTATTTTGGTTTTTGATTAAGACCTTGTTTTTTATGACGATGTTTGTGCTGGCTCGTGGGTCGCTTATGCGTCCACGTTATGACCAAGTGATGAATTTTGGCTGGAAAGTGTGCTTGCCTGTTACGTTGTTAAATCTGCCCGAAACCGCTGGCGTGATTCTGGCATGGCAATAGGGGGGGGGGAATATGCTTAGTACCTTAAAGAATACCGCTGTTGGCATATTTACCATTGCTCGCAGTATGTGGATGGTGAACAGTCATGCTCTTCGCAAGCGTGATACCATACTGTATCCAGAACAGCCTGTGCCAGTACCGCCAAGATTTCGTGGGCGTATCGTATTGACACGAGACCCCGATGGCGATGAACGTTGTGTGGCGTGCAACCTGTGTGCGGTGGCTTGTCCTGTGGGCTGTATCTCACTGCAAAAAGCCGAACGAGAAGATGGACGCTGGTACCCTGAGTTTTTTCGGATTAATTTTTCTCGCTGTGTGTTCTGCGGCATGTGCGAAGAAGCCTGCCCAACCACTGCCATTCAGCTGACCCCAGATTTTGAGATGGGCGAATACAACCGCCAAAATTTGGTGTATCACAAAGAGCATTTGCTCATCTCGGGGGTGGGCAAATATCCTGATTATAATTATTATCGAGTAACAGGCATGGCAACCGAAGGCAAACCCAAAGGTTCGCATGAGCATGAAGCCACACCGATTGACGTACGGAGCTTATTGCCATGATGGAGATATTCAATAACGCAAATGCGGTGGGTTTTTATGCCCTAGGTTTTGTGGTGGTGTTTGCGAGCCTTAGAGTAATCACGCACGCCAATCCTGTACATGCGATTTTGTCGATGATTGTATCGTTGCTGGCGGTGGCGGGGATTTTCTTTATTTTGGGTGCACCTTTTGCAGGTATTTTGGAAATTATCGTGTACGCTGGGGCGATTTTGGTGTTGTTTGTGTTTGTGATTATGATGTTAAATCTTGGTACAGACAACGACACGCACGAAAAAACATGGCTATCGGCAGACACTTGGGCAATGCCGATGGCACTTGGGGTGGTTGTGTTTGCGGTGTTGTGCGGATTGATTTTGACCGCTTCAAAAGGCTCATACGCTGCGGACGCACAATTAAAAGACGTAACTGTCGGCATTCAAGCGGTTGGTGTGCGTTTGTTTAGTCATTATGTATTGTTGGTGCAGGCGGCGGCATTTTTGCTCTTGGGGGCTTTGGTGGCAGCGTATCATCTTGGCAAAAAAGCCCTAGATGACGAAAACGTGAGCCATACCCAAGAGCAAGCCGATGAATACAGTAGCTCGCAAGCTGACACTCAGCCCAATCTAATCAACGAAAAATCAAGCAAGTCTGTGGGGGTGCGTCATGGCTGATGTCAATGCGGTGGCAAGCACCGTCTCAACCAATGCTGTCAATACGCTTGAGACTCCTTTTGCACACATGATGATAAATCAGACCGCAAGCCTTGGCATTGACAGCAGTCATGCCCTGTGGCTGGCTGGCGTGCTATTTGTCATTGGCTTGGTGGGGGTGATGGCAAGACGCAATCTATTGTTTGTGCTGATGAGCCTTGAGATTATGATGAATGCTGCGGCACTCGCCTTTGTGGTGGCTGGCAATATGTGGGAAAGTGCAGACGGACAGGTGATGTTCATCTTTGTGCTGACCTTGGCAGCGGCAGAAGCGGCGATTGGGCTTGCGATATTACTGCAATTTTATCATCGCTTTCGCAATCTTGACTTAACCAAAGCCAACAGTATGCAGGGGTAACACAATGCTTGCAATGACATTTATTTTCCCTTTGATTGGGTTTTTGATACTGGCGATAGGGCGTGATAAGCTGTCCGAAAAGCTCGCAACTTTCATCGGCGTGGGTAGCATGGGGCTGTCTGCACTTGTGGCATTGATGGTGGCGGCTGGGTTTTTGGGTGGTGATAGGGCGATACAATTCACCAGTCTTTGGACGTGGTTTGCCATTGATGATTTTGCCCCACGCTTTGGACTGATGTATGATGGCTTGACCTTGACCATGACAGGCGTGATTACAGGGGTGGGCTTGCTCATTCATCTGTTTGCTTCTTGGTATATGCACGGCGAAGCAGGTTTTGTACGCTTTTTTAGTTATTTGAATTTATTCGTTGCCAGTATGTTGATATTGGTGCAGGCGGACAATCTGCTCTTGATGTACCTTGGCTGGGAAGGGGTGGGGATTTGCTCTTACCTGTTAATTGGCTATTATTATCAAAATCGTGAGAATGGCAAGGCAGCGATGAAAGCCTTTACTGTTACTCGTGTGGGCGATGTGTTTTTGGCGGTGGGGCTGTTTGTGCTGTTTTATGTGTTTGGCACGCTGGACATTGCCACGATTTTGGAGCAAGCACCGCAAATTTTTAAGACCAATGATAGCTTGCTGATATTTGCGGTGATTATGTTAATCGGTGGGGCATTCGGCAAATCCGCCCAACTTCCGCTGCATACTTGGCTGGCGGATGCAATGGCAGGACCGACACCTGTATCGGCACTCATTCACGCCGCCACGATGGTAACTGCTGGGGTGTATTTGATTGCACGTATGCACCCACTGTTTATGCTCACGCCTAATATTTTGCTATATTGGGTGGGCGGCATTGGGGCAATTTCTATGCTGGTGGCAGGCTTTTGTGCTTTGGCACAGACCGACATCAAGCGAGTGCTGGCATATTCTACCATGAGCCAATTGGGCTATATGTTTATTGCCCTTGGGGTGGGGGCTTGGCAAGTGGCAATTTTTCACTTGATGACGCACGCATTTTTTAAGGCGTTGCTGTTTTTAGCGTCAGGGGCGGTGATTGTCTCCACACATCACGAACAAAACATCTTTAAGATGGGCGGACTTCGCCACAAGATACCGCTTGTATTTTGGGCGTTTGTCATTGGTGGCGGGGCTTTGGTGGCTATTCCCTTTGTAACGGTGGGTTTTTACTCCAAAGAAGCGATACTGTGGGAAGCCTTTGCCACAGGGCATAAGGGTTTGTTTTATATGGGGGTATTTGGGGCGTTCTTGACGGCTTTTTATACTTTCCGTTTGATTTGGCTTACCTTTTTTGGACAAGAAAAAACCCACGCAGAGCCTTTGTCTGGCATGTCTTACGCCTTGCCACTCGTGGTGTTGATGGTGCTGTCCACTGGGCTAGGTGCACTCATTCACCCACCATTAGCAGGGGTATTGCCCAAGAGTGTTGGCAGTACGCTCACAGATGGCAAGCACGCTGCGGAGTTTATCGCCATCGGAGCGACAGCGGCAGGGCTGGCACTGGCATACTTTTTGTATGTGGCGGATAAGGGGCAATTGCTTGGCAAATGGACGAACAGCCGTTTTGGTGGTGGCTTGACTTATTGGTGCTATCACGGACTTGGTTTTGACGCTTTGTATGACTTGGTATTTGTAAAGCCGTTTTTGGCGATTGCTAAGCTATTAAAAAATGACCCTGTAGATAAGCTGTGGAATATCTTGCCAATGCTGGCAGTGGCTGGCAACCGTTTGCTTGCAAAAACCCAAACAGGGCAACTACGCACGCACGCTGTCGGTTATGGTGTCGGCTTGGCATTTATTTTGGTGCTGGCGATGATGAAGGTGGTGAACTGATATGGATTTACAACAAACATGGCTCTTGCCTGCACTAATCGCAACGCCAATCATCGCAGGGCTTTTGTGCTGGCTGGTAGAGAAAAAAAATCCCCATCTGCCACGCTGGATTGCCCTTATTGGCATGTTAATCACCCTTGTTATGTCGCTGATATTGTATATAAAGGTAGACATGCAGGCATTGAATGCCACTGCATTGGCACAGGTGGGCGACCAATCCGCACTGCCGTGGATGGCAACCTTTGAATTGCCATGGATACCCAGTTTTGGCATCAGCTTTGCTTTGGCGATGGACGGCTTGTCTTTACTCATGATTGGCTTGACGGCACTTTTGGGTGTCATGGCGGTAGGCTGTTCGTGGAAAGAAATTGGACACCGTGTGGGCTTTTTTCATCTCAATCTACTGTGGAGCTTGGGCGGTGTTATTGGGGTATTTTTGGCGATTGACCTATTTTTATTCTTCTTCTTTTGGGAGATGATGTTAGTCCCTATTTACTTCTTGATTGCACTGTGGGGGCATGATGTCAAGGACAAATTGGGTAATGTCATCAAATCAAAATCGACCGCCGCCACCAAATTTTTTATCTATACCCAAGCGTCTGGGCTGATTATGCTGATTGGTATCGGCATGCTGGTGATGATTAATTTTGCTCAAACTGGCAAGCTCAGCTTTTATTATGCGGATTTGCTCGGCACATACATGGGGTCGTGGGAATACGTCATCATGCTGTGTTTCTTTATCGGCTTCGCGGTGAAGTTGCCTGTATTTCCGCTGCATGGCTGGCTGCCAGACGCACACGCCCAAGCCCCAACGGCAGGTTCGGTGGACTTGGCAGGGATTTTGATTAAGACGGCGGCATTTGGTTTGTTGCGTTTTGTGTTGCCACTGTTTCCGACAGCGTCGGCAGAATTTGCCCCCATCGCCATTACCCTTGGGGTGATTGGGATTTTTTATGGAGCATGGCTGGCATTTGCTCAGACAGATGTGAAACGGCTACTGGCTTATACATCGGTGTCGCACATGGGCTTTGTGGTGCTGGCGATTTATGCAGGTACGCTCGTATCCTTGCAGGGCTTGATGGTGCAGATGATTGCCCACGGTCTGTCAAGTGCGGCATTGTTTATCATGGCAGGACAATTGTACGAACGTCTGCACACTCGTGATTTGACCATGATGGGCGGCATGTGGGGACAGCTGCGGTATTTTGCACCGCTGCTTATGTTCTTTTGTGCAGCACTTTTGGGTATACCCGGCACAGGCAACTTCATTGGTGAGATTGTGATTTTGCTGGGTGCATTTGCCGCTTATCCGATTTTTACCATCGTTACGGCGGTGAGCTTTGTGTGGGCAGGCTTGTATGCACTCATTTTAATTCATCAAGCATTGTTCGGCAAACCCAAAGTTGACTTTGCAAACGACAACCATCACGATGGCGAAACAAGTCAAGACAATATAAATCAAGACAATGCAAATCACACGTTTACAATCAAAGATTTAGGCAGGCGTGAATTGTCTTTATTGACCTTGTTGGCGGTAGGACTGTTGTATACTGGGTTGTATCCAAAAGCAGTGATGGAAACATCAGAAGCAGCTATGCGGTATATTGAGCGTAGCTATCAGCATACCGTACCGCCCAATATGCTCGGTGAGATGAGTGCCACACTGAATGCACAAAGCCAAACTGAAGTGATTGAAGGTGTCGTGATACAAGACGATGAATTTGAGCGTATGCACCTAGATTTTATGAACAAAACCAGCGGTGTGGTGAGCTTTGAT
>JAUNUB010000008.1:19058-35696 GCA_030538375.1 Moraxella sp.
GGGTGTCAAACCTGTGCAAAATCAAGGAGTAGCTCATGAATAACTTGATGAATGTGCAGGGCTTGTGGCAGGAGCTTTTGGGAATGTTGCCTGCGGTTGTCGTGGCGATTACCGCACTTGTGGTCATGGTGCTAATTGCCCTAAAACGCAATCATTTTATCGTGGCGACAGCGTCCGTGGTGGGGCTAAATATCGCCTTAATCACTATGATTGCACAAATCATGGGCTGGTCGGATATTGGCACGGCAAGCAGTGTGATGTTTTCTTTTGATGGCTTTGCCAAGGTCAATGGGGCGGTGATACTCATCGCTGCTTTGGCGTGTTGTAGCTTGGCTTATGGGTATTTTGAGAGCCTAAATGACAACAAAGAAGAGCTGTATTTGCTGGTACTGATTAGCACGCTTGGAGCGTTGCTCATGGTGGCGGCACAGCATTTGGCGGCGTTTTTTGTATCGCTGGAGCTATTGTCCGTACCGATGTATGGCTTGCTGGCTTATGCCTTTGCCAAGCAGCAATCTTTGGAAGCTGGCTTAAAATATCTGATTTTGTCCGCAGCGGCTTCGGCGACGCTGCTTATGGGTATGGCATTGGTGTATGCAGGTACTGGCTCGATGGCATTTGCCAAAATCCAAGAAGTGCTAAGCATAAGCCAAGCCAACATGCCCTTGGTGATAACAGGTGGCGTGCTGATGATGGTTGCCATTGCCTTTAAGCTGTCTTTAGCACCGTTTCATGCTTGGGTGGGCGATGTGTACGAAGGTGCACCTTTGCCGATGACGGCATTTTTGGCGAGCGTTGCCAAAGTGGCAGTGATGGCGGTGGCGATACGCTTTTTGATTGTAACAGGCGTGCCTGCTTTGGTGGCGGTAGATGGTGTATTGGTATGGCTGATTGTGCTGTCTGTCTTGGCAGGCAATTTATTGGCACTGCGTCAAGAAAATCTAAAAAGACTGTTTGCTTATTCGTCTATCGCCCACATGGGCTATGTGCTGATTATGCTCGTAAGCATAGGTGCTGCGGCTGATGGTTTGGTTAGTATGTATATGGCGGTGTATGCCTTGAGTGGGCTTGGGGTATTTGGCGTAATGACCGTGCTAACAGGGGTATACCGTGATGAAAGCACGCCGCACCATGAAGCGAGCAAAATCGATGACTACCGTGGTTTGTTTTGGCAGCGTCCGATTTTGACCGCTGTGATGACGGTGATGTTGCTGTCTATGGCTGGCATTCCCTTGACGGCAGGTTTTATTACCAAGTTTCAAGTGATGTTTTCGGCGGTGCAGGGCGGTCGTTTTGGGCTGGCGGTCATGCTGGTGGTGGGCAGTGCCATTGGTTTATACTATTATCTAAGATTGCTGCTTGTGCTGTTTAAGCGTCCAGAGCAGTCGCCAAATTTTGCCGTACAGTCCAACTGGGCATTTAAGGTTGATGGTATAATACTTGTGCTAATTACTTTGATTGTGCTGGGGCTGGGTGTCTTGCCAAACGGACTGTTCGTGCTGGCAGGCAGGGCGATTATTGGGTAATTGGGTAAAGGCGGCTGACTATGAGTGATGATAAAGCGGTGGCGATAACGGTATTAGAAAAAACAGTATGGTCGCCTACGCTGTTTAGTTTTAAGACCACACGCCCCAATGGTTTTCGCTTTGAAGCAGGGCAATTTGCACGGCTGGGGGTCAATCCAAGCGAACTTAAATACCCCATTGGCAATGCAGCCGATGAGCGGATTTTTCGTGCTTACTCTGTTGTGTCATCGCCTTATCATGAGTATTTGGAATTCTTTTCGGTGGTTGTGCCCGATGGCGGATTTACGTCCCAATTGCAGCATTTGCAAGTGGGCGATGGCTTGTATCTTAACCCTATGGTGTTTGGTTTTTTGACACTGTCTCGTTACCAAGAGCCCACGCCGCAAGACTTGTGGCTTTTGGCGACTGGCACAGGGCTTGCACCGTTTTTGTCGATTTTGCAAGGGCTGGACAGTTGGCAAAACTATGACAATATCGTGCTGGTGTACAGCGTGCGTACATTGCAAGAATTGGCGTATCTTGAGCAAATCCGCAAGCTGGCAGCGGACTTTGGCGTACTTGCGGACAATCCTGCTCGCTTGCACTTTGTGCCGATTATTACTAGGGATAATGTCAAGCAGATAGATGATATTGGCGTGCTAAATACACGCTTGCCTAAGTTGATTACATCGGGGGAATTAGAGCGGTTTGTCGGTCTTGGGCTGAATGCCAATAGCAGCCATGTCATGCTGTGCGGCAATCCACAAATGGTCGAAGACACCAAAGAAGCCCTAAAACAAAAAGGCTTAACCATGAATCGCCGTGGTGTGGGTAATATCGCTGTGGAAAATTATTGGTAGTGATGAACGTGGCGGTAAATTTCGCTGTGGATTTTTCCTTTAATAAAGAACTTGTCTTTATCTCGCTTTGCTAAAATATAGTCGATTAAAATAAAACCGATACACACCCATTCGTGATTGTTCGTAGGGTGCGGCGTTAGCCTACCAATAAACGTGGGTTCACACCCACACTACGGCTACACAGTGGTCGCTGTCGCCTGTCTTATTTCTATTTTAATCGACCATATAGTCATTTAAAATAAAAATGAGACAAGGCGATAACGTCCGTGGTGTACAAGTAGTACATAAGGTCGCCCGCAACACAGTATCATTGCAATTTTAATCGACTATACAAGATGGACTCACCTGTTTGAGCCAAATAAGGAATGATGACCGATGGATATAACAATCAATCAAACGAGCACCGCACTTATCGTGGTTGATGTACAAAATGGCTTTGTAGATGGCAATTTGGCGGTGGCAGGCAGCAAAAGTATCATTCCACGGATTAATCGGCTTATCAGCCAGTTTGAGCATGTTATCTTGACCCAAGATTATCACCCTGCCAATCATATCTCTTTTTATCAAAACCATGCAGGGGCAAAACCTTTTGATGTGATAGATTTGCCCTATGGCAAGCAGGTGCTGTGGAATGCACATTGTGTGCAAGGCACGACAGACGCAGAGTTTTATGCCGATTTGCAAGCGACCAAAGCCGAGTTGATTATTCGCAAGGGTTATCATGCGGATATTGACAGTTATTCTGCTTTTATCGAAGCCGACCGCAGCACCACAACAGGGCTGGCAGGCTACCTAAAAGAACGTGCCATCGATACGGTGTATATTGTAGGTATTGCGACAGATTATTGTGTGGCGTGGACGGCGATAGATGCGGTGGCGGCAGGCTTTGATTGCACGGTGATATTAGATGCTTGTGCGGCGATTGATGTCAATGGCTCGTTGGATAAGGCGATGGCGGACATGCAGGCAGTGGGGGTAAAGTTTGCTTGATGAAGTTAAATAACGTACAAACAAAGCCAGCTGCGGACAATAGCTAGAGTTTACCCAAAAAACAAAATTTCCAAACGCTTGCCAAGTCGTTCATTGTCAAGCGGTTGATGGTGTGGTATTTTGTCCATGAATAATAGCTTGTGCAAAAAAATACACCAATCCAAGCCCAGTTTAGCCAATCTTATTTTTAAGTTTGTGCTATTTGCACTCGCCTTTTTGGTGTTTGTGTATGGCTTGGGTATCACAAAGCTCATAAAGTTCATAAAGCCCATCATAAAGTGTGGCTACAAGAGAATTTGATAATTTTGACAATGTATTGCAAAAAGTAGTGCAAGCCAGTGGTATAAAAAAATGGTGCAAATAAAATCCTTGCACCATTTAGGGCTGTGCTTTAGGCTTTGAGTACGCTAAATGTCGGTACTGGCAATGCCCCATGCAGGGTATGCAAATCCAATAACACCAAAGCACCAAGCACTGTATGCCCTGCTTTTTGGCACAGATTGACACTAGCAGTCAGTGTGCCGCCTGTCGCCAATACATCGTCTATGAGTAGAACATTGGCAGGCTTGATGTCCGCACGAATCTCCAAGGTGTCTTTACCATATTCCAAACCGTAGCTTTCTTGGTGGGTAGGCGGTGGCAGTTTGCCAGCTTTGCGAATGAGCAGCATGTTTTTGCCTGTACGCTCGGCTAAGAGACTGGCGAAGATAAAGCCACGTGCTTCTACAGCAGCAAAGGTATCTACTTGATTTAATACTTCTGTGGGTACAGCGGACAATAACTCATCTACCAAAGTCTTGATATGACCGTTCAGCAGCGGCGTGATGTCATAAAAATCAATACCTGCCTTGGGAAAATTTGGCACGGTGCGAATGATTTGCCAAAAAGGGTGTGTACTTATCATAACAATCCTAGCAACAAACAAAAGACGCAATTATACCACAAGCTAAGCAGTTGTGGTATGACGGCACTTTTATAGTCTTTTAAATAACGTCTTTGCCAAAAATAAACCAAAGCTCACCCATATCCCCAGCTCGCCTTTATATCAAAGTCTCTATATCAAAGACTTTATATCAAAAACAAGCTAGGACATTCAAAGACAAATTAGAAATACGCCCTAAATGATAGTAAAATGCGACTTATCAATCTCAAGTCCTGTACCAATATTGGCAAAGGCGATAGCGTCTATAATGCCCGATGAGCCATCGCTGTCATACGCCAGCACCCCTGTTGCTTTATCGTAGCTGATGAAGTCTAGCACATTATCCACACTGCTCTTGCTAAGTGATGTAAATACATCGCTTGCCAATACCAAAGTGTCTGTACCTGCCTGCATAAAGTCGGTGATGGTGTCAATCGTACTGTTTAAGGCGGTGCTAAAGACAAAGCTGTCATTGCCTGCACCCCCTGTCAAGGTATCCGCTCCCAAGCCACCGATAAGTATGTCATTGCCTGCACCGCCATTTAGGGTGTTGCCGATGTTGTTGGCGGTCAAGGTGTTGGCAAGGGCATTGCCTGTGGCAGTCGTTGCAACTGTGCCGATTAAGGTCAAGTGTTCGACATTGTCGCCCAAAGTGTAGTTTACACTACTGATGACGGTATCCATGCCTTGATTGGCAAGCTCAATCACCACATCGCCGATATTGTCCACGATATAAGTGTCATCACCAGTGCCACCTGTCATACGGTCAGCCCCTGTGCCACCATCTAAATAGTCGTCGCCAGCACCGCCATTGATGGTATCATTACCAGCCCCACCGAAGATGATGTTGTCTGCGTTGTTGCCTGTCAAGGTGTCGCTATGGGCTGAGCCAATCAGATTTTCAATCTGTGTATCGTAGCCGATATAGGCTTGTCCCTTGGTGTAGTCATTAACGGTGTAAGTGCCGTTATAAAAAGTATTGTCAATGAATTGTGTGCCATTCTGAGCAGTAAATGGCTGATGTTTTGCTTGATTGTTTACCAAGAAATTCTCGGATTTTTCTCCGACATATATCCATGAGCCGGGGGTCAAATCGACCGTTACGCCTTGGGTTTCGGCAGATGCGTCAAAGGTGTCTATGCCATTACCGTCCCAAATATAACGTCCTGCGTCATCGCTATACATATCATAGTCTTGGAAAGTGTAAGTGTCGTTGCCTGCACGTGCGGTTTTGTTTACGCCCAATTGATAGTGTAGATAAGCAAGGTCATAAATACGCAGATTGGCAAGATTTTCAAACAATCCATTATTCACTGCTGCACGATAACTCATATAGGTGAATTCTGAGCTTTCTTCGTAATTACGAATACCTGTGAATGTGTCTGATGAGTGTTCCATACCCAGCATATGAGATATTTCGTGCAGAGCGGTATAGGTTTTACCATTGTCATTGTTGTTTACTGCACTATTCCAAAACATATATTTATCAGCAACAAAAGCAACTGTAACTCCTTGATTGGGGTTATCATTCTTAAATTCTGCATAATATAGACGCATATCAGCGTCATCGTAGTTGTCTACTTCTTCAAAACGCACATTGGCATATTCTGCAATTTGATTATAAGCTCCACGAATAATGGTTTTGAGAGTATCTGGGTGATTAGCTACACTATCTTTATTAATCTCATCTGTATTAAAAAAGAAATTTTCTTTATCATAAGAATTTTTGTCGCTAAAGTAGTATTTAATCACCGCTGTATCATTCTGCAATCTATTGGCGAGAACGCTATATTTTATAAAACCTAACGCTCCCAAATCACTCACAAAATACTCATCAGGGCGGTGCAAAAAAGTATTTTCGGAGACGTAGTCGGCGGCGGTTTTTTGGGTGCTGGCGTAGTGTTCGCTGTCGCTGACGGTGATGGCATTGCCTGCCAAGTCCTTGGTGGCAAGGGTGGCGGTGATGGTGTGGTCGCTGTCTGCATTTAGCTCGCTGCTTACGATGGTGGTGCTAAAGGTTTTGTTGTTATTGACCGTAGCCGTATAAGTCTTGTTATTCACGCTTAGGGTAACGATATCGCCAGCTTTGGCAGCACCCGACACTGTGCCACTCACGGTCGTGCTGTCGGCGGCGATGGCATTAATCGTTGTGTTGTTGCCTGTCGTGGTGGTATAAGGGCTTGTGATTTCGACTTTGTCCGCTGTTACGGTAACATAGCTCTCTGGATTGGAATTCTGATTGTCAACAAGATTGCGAATGCCATTAAAACTCGTATTGTCAAATTTCCACGGCTCTGCCTTAAAGGTATAGCTTAGGCTCTGACCAGATAGAGCTGCCAGTTCACTGCGTTTGATGTCAAGATAAAATTCGCCATTGCGTACGCCTGCGGTGTGGGTTTGATTGCCGATTTTAATCTCGACTTGGCGGACAAGTTGGGCGTTGGTTTGGGTATTGTACGCCCCTGTTTGTGCATAATCCCCTGCAAATGTCGCCTTGCCTGTCAAGCGTACCATGCCGTCTGCTTCGGCGATGTCGGTACTAAAGTCGTCATCAATGGCGGTAATATCCACTTTGGCGGCGACGTTGGCGGCAACGGTGTATTTTTTGTCGATGGTGGCAGTGGCGTTGTTATTGCCTGTGGCGGTGGCGGTAATGGTGTAGTTGGGTGTATTTGCCAATTGTGTGCCGCTGATGGTGGTGCTAAATGTGCCATCTGTTCCAACCGCCACATTCGCCTGCACAACTGTACCATTTAAGGATAATGCCACCGTCTGCCCTGTTGCCAGCTTGTCTGCACCTGTTACTGTGCCTGTAACAGTGATTTGGGCATTGGCTTCGGTAACGTTAATCAGATTGTCCGCGGTGATGTCATTAATCGCTATTTTTAAATCGTTTGTGGTAGGTGCTGGATTAACTGGCACTGGATTGGTTGGCGTTGGGTTAACTGGGGTTACTGGCGATGTGGTTTCTACCGTATAAGTTTTACTGGTGTTAATCGCCGCCGATGGGTTGCCAGCATTGTCCACAGTGCTAAAGCTCGCTGTGATGGCGGTATTGGCTTGCAAAGTAGCCACTGGTACAGCGACCGAAAAATCACCATTGCTATTCACCGTGGCAGGATATTCTGTTGTGCCAACTTTAACGGTAATTTCATCACCGTCATTGAATTCGCCCGACACTTTGCCTGTGATGGTGGTGTTGCCGCCAGCGTTGATTTCATCAAGACTTAGCTTGTTGTCAGCGGTGATGTTATTCAGTGCGATGGTGGCGACTGGGGCGGTGGTATCGATGGTGTAGGTTTTTGGCGTGTTGCTTGTGGTTTGGACATTGCCGACAGCGTCCGTTACAGTGGCGGTGGCGGTGATACTGCTTGCATTAACCAGCTCGGCAGTCTTAATCACGGCACTGTAGCTTGTGCCAGTGATGGTAGTGTCATAAGTTTTGCCATCAATTGTCAGTATCACACGGTTTAGCGTGTCTGCACCAGCAAGATTATTCACCGTACCTGTGATGGTGATTTCACCTTTGTCCATGTCGGCTTTGTTCAGCAGATTATTGACGTTATGACTACCCAAAATGTCATTTAGCACCACGGTGGCGGCTGGGGCGATGGTGTCTACTGTATAACTGGTGTTTGCGGTATTGCTGGTGGCGTCGGTACTGTTGCTGGCGGTAATCTTAGCTGTGATGGTCTGCGTACCTTGGGCGTGAGCAAGTGCTGTACCTACCACATCAACCTGCCATGTATTGCCTGTGATGGTGGCGGTATGGCTTGTGCCATTAACCGTTACACTGACAGTAGTATTTGTGGCATTGCTGACCGATAACGTACCTGTGATGGTGATGTTGTCTTCACTGGCTTGTTTGTTCACTGTTGAAATTGGGTCGATGGTAAGACTTGCAGTGATGGGGCTGGTTGGTGTTACTGGTGTGGTTGTACCAGTATTGGTGTTGCTGTTTGTGTTGTTATTTGCATTGTTGCTTGTTGGGGTGTCCGTGGATTTACTACCGCCACTACTTGCAATTGCCACGCCGCCGCCAATCGCTGCTGTACCGAGCAAGGCTTTACCCAAAAAACTGCTGACACCAGCGGCATTAGCACTGGCTTGTGTGGTCGCAGATACCATTTCTACCGCAGGCAAGGTATTCGCTACTGGCATGGCAGTGGCATTGATGGCAGGCAAAAACTCTTCATAACCATGAAAAATCACATCAGGAATTTGCGTCAGATTGTCTTCAAAATACACCCACAAGTCATCTTCTACGACTTTTTGTACGGTATTTTTGGCGACGTTGCCAGTTTTGTCAAGCAATTGGTAGTCTGTATTGGCATTGGCTTGTATGTTTTGAATGCTGCTCGTTTTGATAGGTGGTTGTTGTATGGTGGCGGTGTGTTTTGTGGCGATGGTTTGGGAGATTGTACTCATAAGTATATCCGCTTGTGCTGGTCTGTATCATCAAGTATTGATAAGATAAGGTTAAAATTGATAAAAATATAGGTTTGTGGATAATAAGTGGGTATTTTACTTATTTTTTGTAAAAATTCAACCAAGTATTGATGAATGCGTCTTAATTAGTGATGATATGTAATTAGGCTTGCCGTGCAGGGTTTATTTGCTTATGCTGCATACCAAAAAATACAATCAATATGCCAAGCAGTTGTAACACCACCACAGTCGCCACCACTCCCAGCCAATCATAATAAGCAAAGGCAATGCCGCACGCCCACGCCCCAAGACTGCCGCCAGCATAGTAGCACATATAGTACAAGCCAGATGCCAAAGAGCGTCCTTCTTTGACGTTTTGTGAAATGTAGCTGATTGTGGCGGTCTGTGTAATAAATACGCCCGATGACATCACCGTCAGCCCAATGATGATAAGCCATAAAGGTTTGGCAAGCACTATCGCCGCACCCATCATTGATGTGCCAATGGCAAAAATCACCGTGCGTACAATGCCAAATCGCACAATCAATCGTGTGGATAGCGGTGTAATTACCATGCCAATCAGATACACGGCAAATATATTGGCAAGGGCAGATGAGCCAAGATTGTAAGGTGTGCGAGCCAAGTGCAGATTGACAAAGGTAAAAATCCCCACCAAGCTAAACAACACGCAAGCCCCCAATGCACAGGCACTGATGACATAACGGTTGCTGGCGTGGCTGGCAAGCGTGGCAAGCGATGTGCGAAAGTTGCCGCCATTGACGAAGTTTTTTGAAGCAGGTAAGGTGCGAGCCACCCATATCGCCCCTAATATCATGGCAGCAGCAGTTACCCAATAGCCTGCCTGCCAACCAATAAAGCTGTGCAGATAGCCAATGACGAACCGCCCAGAAAAACCGCCAAGCACCGTCCCCGACACATACATACTCATCATGGTGGCAATATCGTTGGGAAATTCTTCACTGATATAGGCGATAGTAACCACGGTAATCCCCGGCACAAAGAGCCCCTGCAAAAACCGCCACGTCTTGACTTCGCCGATACTGCTGCTAAAGCCAATCATGCCAGACGGTACAGCGATAAGCAACAGACACGCCACAATCAAGCCCTTGCGTCCAATGCTGTCGGACAGCATACCCATAAAGGGCGACATGATGGCAATCGCCATGACTGTCATGCCTACCGCCAAGCCTGCCTGTACTTCGGTGGCGTGCAAATCCTGCATAAGCACAGGCAAAATTGCTTGTATAGAGTACACTTGTAAAAATGCAAGCATACCAATCATGGCGATGGTGAATCTGAGTAGGGGGGTGGCGGAATTGGTGGAGATGGGTATTGTCATAACATTGCCAAAAAATCGCTAAACATATCACCGATTATCATTCGAAAATCGTCAAAAATACGACAAAATAGTACAGATAATGTGGCAACAAGGTGTTTTGAAGTAGGTATAGTCAATTAAAATTGCAATGATACTTGCGTTGCCAGCTCTTTTATGTACTGCTTGTACACCACGGTCTGTCGGCTTGTCTCATTTTTATTTTAAATGACTATATATTTTGCCCTATGGTATCACGAAATGTTGATTTTGTGTGAAATTGTGGCATGTGGTAAAATTGAGTGTTCTTATCAAAAAAATAGGTCAAACCATGCCATCATCAACCAATCCATTCAATCAGTCTAATCAGTCGGAGCAAGCAACTCACGCAACCCATATAACTTGCACAACCCACACATTAGACGAATGCGATATTGCCAAATCCAATCAACAGGTCATCATCATTGGCGGTGGTCATGTGGGCTTATCCTTTGCCTTGTTATTGGCACATCATGGCGTGGCAAGCACGGTGCTTGAACGTGTGCAATATCCAACCGTCAGCCCAGATGAAGACCATGAACGTCAGCAATATCTGGACAGTCGCAATACCGCTTTATCACGTCGCACGGTGCAGATTTATCAAGAGATTGGCTTGTGGGACAGCTTACAAAGCCATGCGTGCCGTATTGATGGGGTGCGTATCAGCGAGCAGGGCAGCTTTGGGCGGGCAAGCCTTGATAAGGCGGCAGAAGGCGTTGAGAGCTTTGGACAGGTGATGGAGAATGCGTGGCTTGGACGGCAATTGCTGCAGGCGGTGCGTGCCAATCCGCTCGTTAACGTGCTTGATGGGGCACTGGTCAAAGATATTACACAAACGGAAACGACAGCGAGTGTGGTATTTGAACGTCAAAATCACGATACAGCACAGTCAATTCAATCAGTCCAAACCCTAAGCAGTCCGCTGGTGGTGGCGTGCGATGGACAGCATTCGGTGGCTCGCACCTTACTTGGTGTGGGGGCGATGGTGCATGATTATCACCAGACAGGCATTGTGGGGGTGGTAGAGACTGCTAAGCCCCATCAGCACCTTGCGATTGAACGCTTTACCGAGCAGGGGTTGCTCGCGGTGTTGCCCTTGACCGATGGTATAAAAGATACGGATAATCATGCAGGTAGCTGCCGTCGTTCGGTGGTGTGGATTTGCCAAAAAGGGGAAGAAGGGCGGTATTTGACAGACGATGCGTATTTTTTGCAAGTGCTTGGTGAGACTTTTGGGGCGGAAGCAGGGCAATTTGTCAAGGCAGGCAGGCGTGGGGCATATCCGCTTGCCAAGGTGCTGGCAGATAGGCAGGTGGTAGGGCGTGTGGTGCTGATGGGTAATGCCGCTCACACCTTGCACCCTGTGGCAGGGCAGGGCTTTAATCTGTGTATGCGTGATGCCTATGCAATGGCAAAAATACTGGCAAACGCCCAGCAACACAGCATAGACTTTGGCAATAGCGATAAATTGACCCATTATGAGCAAAGCCGTCAAAAAGACCAAAAGCGAGTGATTGCCTTTTGTGATACCGTGGTGCATAGCTTTACGCACAAAAACCCATTTGTTAAGTTTGGGCGTAATCTCGGCTTATTGGCATTTGATAAGATACCATTTGTCAAGCCGTTGGTTGCCAGCTATGCGATGGGGTTAAAATCTTGATTTGATAGTTGATTAAAATCGCAATGATACGGCGTTACTAACGCACCTTATCCGATTATTTATTGCTCGGCTGTGCTTGTTTCTGCTGTTGGAAACACTCTTAACTTATCGGCATTCGCCCATGCTTGTACCCATTCGCTAAGCGGTAGGCGAAAGTTTGGCTCGCCCAAAGCGTCCAGCACCGTTTGGGTGGGCAAGGCACGTCCTTTGTTGGTAATGCCTGTGCGTAGCAGAATGGCTGAAGTGGGTACGCCATTTGCCCACATGGACTGCTCGATGTAGAACCAGCGTTCATCAATACCAGTCAAACGGGTCTTGATGGTTACTTTATCCATAGGGCGAATGCGTTTGCGGTATTGAATGCTGCTGCCTGCCACCACCAAGCCCCAGCGGTTTTTGAGTAGCAGCTTGCCAAGCCCTGTACGCACGGACAAATCATATCGCCCAAGGTCGAACATGGTTACAATCCGCCCATTATTCATCTCCATAAAATTATCCATATCACGAATGCTGGCTTTGAGATGAATCTCACTTGTGCCATCAAGGGGCAGACTATTGCCTTTTTTGGTATCAATGATAGAGCGAGCAAGGGTTTTGCCAAGGCGAAAAAATGGATACATAAGGTGTTCACTTGTGCTAAAAATCGCCCATTGTAACGACATTTATTCAAAAATACAAATGTATCGCCATACCAGCAGGTCGCATAAGCCACTTTAATAAGTGGCGTAAGTTTGTTATAATTAACCATTTTTATCATTTATAATTATCATGAAAGACAGCCTACGCCAACGCCTTGACCAAATGGTCGATAGATTTGAAGAAGTAACCGCCTTGCTCTCTGACCCTGAGACCATGAGCGATAACAAGCAGTTTCGCCAGCTGTCTGTTGAGCACAGCGATTTGTCCGAAGTGGTGCAGGCGTGGCAGGCATTTTTGCAGGCAGAAGACGACCTTGCCACGGCGAACGAACTCTTGTCCGACCCCGAAATGAAAGAGATGGCGAGCGAAGAGATAGACGACGCTCGCACACGCATTGCCGAGCTCACCGATAACTTAAACGTGCTAATGCTCCCCAAAGACCCCAATGACAAAGTGCCAGCGTTCTTAGAAATCCGAGCAGGCACAGGCGGTGATGAAGCGGCGATTTTTAGTGGCGATTTGTTCCGCATGTACCAAAAATACGCCCAAGCTCAAGGTTGGCAAGTCGAAGTGCTGTCCGCCAGCGAAGGCGAGCATGGCGGCTATAAAGAAATCATCAGCCGTGTATCAGGCACAGATGTCTATGGACGGCTCAAGTTCGAAAGCGGAGCACACCGTGTGCAGCGTGTCCCAGCAACCGAATCCCAAGGGCGTGTACACACGTCTGCCTGTACGGTGGCGGTCATGCCAGAAGTGGAGATTGACGACACGGTACAGATTAACCCAGCGGACTTGCGTATCGATACTTACCGCTCCAGCGGTGCAGGGGGTCAGCACGTCAATACCACGGATTCTGCGGTGCGGATTACCCACATTCCGACAGGGGTGGTTGCCGAATGCCAACAAGAACGCTCGCAGCACGCCAACAAAGACAAAGCCATGAAAATGCTGGTGGCACGCATTCAACAAGCCAAAGTCGAAGCCCAAGTGAGTGCTGCCAGCGATATGCGTCGTAACCTTGTGGGCAGCGGCGACCGTAGTGAGCGTATTCGCACTTATAACTTCCCCCAAGGACGCATGACCGACCACCGTATCAACTTAACATTATATAAGCTCGATGCCATCATGGAAGGGGATTTGACCGAACTGCTTGACAGTCTGCTGCGTGAACATCAAGCGGACTTGATGGCGAGTGTGGGTGGGGAGTGATTTTTATCAATCGTGTTTTTTTGATAAATCGTATTCATTATAAGGAAAATATTTTATGGCAAAGTTTTTAAATACCAGCGGCACAACTTATCATTTGGAAGAATTAATAAAAAATACTCAAGACCGATTAATTTTAATCAGTCCTTATTTGAAACTCAATGACAGAATAAAAGAATTATTGGAAGATAAAAACCGCCTAAAAATTGACATTCGTATTGTGTATGGCAAAAGTGATTTACAACCTGCCGAGATTAATTGGTTGCAAAATCTTAATTTTGTGAGAACCAGCTTTTGTAAAAACTTACATGCCAAGTGCTATTTAAATGAAAATCAATGTATTATCACCAGTTTAAATCTTTATGAATTTAGCCAAATTAATAATAATGAAATGGGTGTACTTATTAATCGTGATGAAGACACTCAATTATTTAGCGATACTTACGAAGAAGCCCAACGTATCATTCGTATTAGTGATGAAGTGCGAATTTCTATGGATAAATCCGATGTAAAATCTAATGATTTTCAACATGAAAATACAGAAACAAGCAAACCAACCGCAAGCAATAACGGTCAAGAAAAAGAAAATAATCCTAAGACTGTCAAAAATTTTGACACATTTACTAATGCTAAACTTGCCGAAAAATTAGGTGTGGCTACCAAAGAATTGGTTGAAGTACTTCAGCAACTTGATTATATTACTGTAGATGGCAAGCTCACTCATTTAACTGATAAGGGCAAGCAGGCAGGTGGTGAAATGAAGTCTGGTAAATTTGGTTTATTTGTTGTTTGGTCAATTAATGACGCTGTATTATCTGACAATGATAGTTTGGAAGATAAACTAAAAAAAACACTTGGCACATAGCTATTATTTTAAATAACTCACATACTAACATATTTAAAAAAGAGAACTCCCATGACCGACACCAACCCAACCGAAACCATCAGCACAGAAGAAACCAATCAACTGATTGCCCAGCGTCTCGAAAAACTTCAAGCGATTAAGGACAGTGGCAATAATCCTTATCCGAATACGTTTCGTCGCCATGATTATTGTCAAGACTTGCAATTAGCCTTTGATGGCAAGAGTAAAGAAGAGATAGAAAGCGGTGAAAAAGTCCCAGCCAGTGTGGCAGGGCGTGTTATGCTCAATCGTGGCTCGTTTATCGTTATTCAAGATATGACAGGGCGTATTCAGCTGTATGTCGACCGCAAGAACTTGCCTGCTGACAGTTTGGCGACGATTAAATCACTTGACCTTGGCGATATCATTGCGGTAAGTGGCTATATTGGACGCAGCGGCAAAGGGGATTTGTATGTGCATATTGAGCAATTTGAACTTTTGAATAAGTCTTTGCGTCCACTGCCTGACAAATTCCATGGATTAAATGACACCGAAACCAAATATCGCCACCGTCATATTGATTTAATCATGAATGATGACAGCCGCCGCACCTTTATAATCAGAAGTCAAGTGATTGCAGGTATTCGCAAGTTTATGCTGAATGAACGATATATGGAGGTTGAGACACCGATGATGCACCCTATTCCGGGGGGAGCGGTTGCTAAGCCATTTATTACCCATCATAATGCCTTGGATATGTCATTATATCTACGCATTGCACCAGAATTGTATCTGAAAAGATTGGTGGTGGGCGGATTTGAACGAGTATTTGAGATTAATCGCAGTTTTCGTAATGAAGGGGTATCGGCACGCCACAATCCAGAATTTACCATGATTGAATTTTATCAAGCCTATGCCGATTATCAAGATTTGATGGATTTGACCGAGAAGTTGTTTAATGAGTTGGCGAGTGATATTCTGGGTACGACCGAGATTAGTTATCAAGGTGAAGCGATTAGTCTAAAAGCCCCTTTTGTACGCCTGCCGATGAAAAAAGCCATTGAACTGTATGCTGATAATTTTGATATGGCTCACATTGACAATCGTGAATACTTGGCGGATTATGTCAAAAATGTCTTAAAAGAAGAAGTAAAAGATATTTTTGGTATTGGTAAATTACAAACCATTATCTTTGAAGAAACCGCCGAGCATAAACTACGCCAACCAACCTTTGTAACCGAATATCCTGCCGAAACATCACCCTTGGCAAGACGCAATGATGACAATCCTGAAATCACCGACCGCTTTGAATTATTCATCGGTGGGCGTGAGATGGCAAATGGCTTTAGTGAGTTAAATGACCCTATTGACCAAGCCGAGCGTTTTTCTGCACAAGTCGCCGAAAAAGACGCAGGCGATGATGAAGCCATGCACTATGACGCAGATTTTATTGAAGCCTTGGAATACGGCTTGCCACCAACGGCTGGTGAAGGTATTGGTATTGACCGCTTGGTGATGTTATTTGCGGACGCACCGAGTATTCGTGATGTGATATTATTTCCGCATATGCGTCGCAAGTAATTTGATATTTCATGCCATCATTTATTTAATACACTTTGTTATGTTATTGAGCTTTATTTATCACAAGGAATGCCATGCAAAATACGCTTAATCTTACTGTCAATACCAGTAGTCATGATTATCCCATTGTGATTGGCAAAGGGGAAGCAGCACCTTTTGAATTTGATTTTGCCCCTTTTATTACTGGCAAGCAAGTGCTTATCGTAAGTAATGACACCGTTGCTCCTTTATATCTTGGGGCATTAAAAAATCAGCTGAATGCTTATCAAGTGATTGAGTGCATTTTGCCCGATGGCGAAAAGTATAAAAACCAAGACCATATCAATGTCATCTATGATGTGCTGATGACGCACCATTGTGGGCGTGATGTTACCTTGATTGCTTTGGGCGGTGGGGTGATTGGGGATGTGACAGGCTTTGCGGCGGCGAGCTTTATGCGTGGGGTGAATTTTATTCAAGTGCCGACGACGCTTTTGGCTCAAGTGGACTCAAGCGTGGGCGGTAAGACTGGGATTAATCACCCCCTTGGCAAAAACATGATTGGGGCGTTTTGGCAACCTGTGTGTGTGCTGGCGGATATGGCGACGTTTAAGACCTTGCCTGCCAATGAATTTGCCGCTGGTATGGC
>JAUNUB010000008.1:35706-40450 GCA_030538375.1 Moraxella sp.
GCAGAAGTGATTAAATATGCCTTGATTATGGACGCATCATTTTTGGATTGGCTGGAAGACAATCATGCCAAAATCCTAGCCCACGACAGCCAAACGCTAAGTGAAATGGTGTATCGCTGCTGCGATTATAAGGCTCAAGTGGTTGCCGAAGATGAAAAAGAAGTTGGGCGACGAGCGTTGCTCAACTTTGGGCATACCTTTGGGCATGTGATTGAAACGCACCAAGGCTATGGCAACTGGCTGCATGGGGCAGCGGTGGCGGTCGGCATGGTACAAGCGGCGATGATGTCGGAGCGTCTTGGCTTGATTGATAAGGCGGACGTAGAGCGAGTGGTGCGAGTGCTTGAGATGTTTGACTTGCCGATTGCACCGCCACACATTGATATCGATACCGCACTTAATTTGATGGGGCATGACAAAAAAGTCAAGGCAGGCAAGATTAGACTGGTATTACTGCGTGCGATTGGCGATGCGTTTGTTACAGCGGATTTTGAACCAGATACCTTGATACAGGTGCTCAGCACGCCCAATCACGCCTAATTAAGACAAATAAGAATTGATGGTATAATGTTGTATGCTAAGGTATAAAAGCTCAATATACCTGTTTTTAAATCAAAGATAAAAAGACTAGGGTCTGTTGACATTTCGTCTTTGTAGATAAAAATGAGATAAATCGCAGTTCTTTCAAGGAAAAAACGCAGGTTGATAGTTATTCTATCGGCTAAGTTTTTGACGATGAAAGACAAGATTTAGCCACTTTTAGCATAAAAGCCGTGTTCTAGCACAAAAGCCGTGCGTTTACCGCAAATTTCAAACTTAATTGTTGGCGTGATAAATTGTCGGCAGACCCTAATACTCTAATCTTGTAAGTTGATAATCGCTATGTCCAATACAAATGACACCCCTGAGCATTCGCAAAATACAGAGCAATCTGCTGATGTATTGCTTGCCGAGTCTGCCGAAGAACCAAAAATATCGGTTGTTTATAAGCCGCAGTATTTTCGCCGTCAAGGTAAGGTGTGGCTGGTGATGGCACTTGCTATGCTGGTGCTGTGGTTTGTGCTGTGGCTATTTGCCAAGTCCCCAAACACACAGGCAGCCACTCATGATGAACGGCTGACGACTGTTACAGAAGTGCGTGATTTGCCAAGTGTCATTAAATCTGATGAGCTGCTAAACGAAATGGCTGACGCTGTATCGCCCATTAATTTTGATACCGTGGTGCGAGATTTGCGTTCTTATCCAGCTGAGTTCAAGGACAAAAAATATCTGAATGACAATAAGAATAAATGGACAGTGCAGGTGATGGACGTGTCAGAACACGAAGTTATCACCGACTATTTAGATGGGCGTGCTGACCGCAGCCGTTTTGCTTATTTTCGTTATAGTGATAAAAACAACCAAACTCGTTACATACTCACTTACGGCATTGTCAATAGCTTTCAAGAAGCGATGGGGGCGACACGCACGGTGAATTTTGCTTTGCCAAGTTCGGTGCGTGTCTTGCCAGAAGAAATGAAACGTTATTTGGCGATGATAGACAACTATGAACGTGCGGTTGACGCTGTGGATTTTCAGTCCAATCAAGCCAGAGAAATCAAGCTGCAAGAGACCACCCAAGAGATTCCGCCAGAGCCTGTCAAAGAGACGACACCATCGCTTAGCACTCAAGAAAAAGAAACCAAAGCAGCCGAAGAAGACACACCAAAATTGGCGACAGCACCGACTGCCAAGCCTGTTAATCCTGTGGGTTCACAAGACAGTGCGTTTAGCAGACTATCAAGCACTGCCGAGAGTCAATCGGCTGGCAATACCACTAACAACAATCCTGTTGATAAACCAACAGAGCGACAAACGGACAGACCATCAGCAAGGCAGGCAGATAATAGTGCAGAATCAAATGCCAATACCGCTGCTGGCAGCACAAGAACTGTTCCTGTGGAGCAAGCCACGCCGCAACGAGCCGAAAATAAAGCGGATAATACGCCAAAAGAAGCTACTGTAAGCGATGACGCACAATAAGGATAAACACGATGGATAATGCCATGAGTGCCGCCGATGTATTAGAAAGGCTCAAAGCAGGCAATGCACGCTATGTTGCCAAATTACAAAGTGATGAAAAACTGCTACAGACACCACCAATCTTGACCGATAAGCAAAATCCGATTGCGATTATTTTGGGCTGTTCGGACGCTCGTGTGCCTGTGGAGCTGGTGTTTGACCAAGGGCTTGGGGATTTGTTCGTCATTCGTGTGGCTGGCAATGTGGTTGCCCCTTCGCAGATTGGCTCGGTGGAATTTGCCGCCGAAAAGTTTGGCACAAAGCTCGTTGTGGTGCTGGGGCATAGCCATTGCGGAGCGGTAACAGCCTGTGTTGAGAGTTTGATTAGCCCCGAACAGTATTATTCGCCAAACTTGCAATCTATCGTGGATAGAATCCGCCCCAGTGTTTATAACTTGCATGAGATTGCCACAGCGTCAGGGCAGCCGATTGATATGGAAGAGCTGATTGACCGCTCTATTCGTGCCAATGTGCGTATGTCTGTCAGCCAGCTCAAGCACGGTTCACGCCATCTTGAAGATATGGTGGACTCAGGACAGCTCATGATAGTGGGTGCAGAATATGACTTGGCAACTGGTTGTGTAAGGTTTTTTAATCACTGATTGGTTGTATAGTCTTTTAAATTCAATTTAGTACGTCGTCAAACTCGCTCGTAAGTACTACTTGTACTATCTTTGTTCGTTTTCCTTGTCCTAAAATGAATTTATTTGACTATAATATAAACAAATTAATACAAACAAATTCCTTTAATCATCAAAACAAGGTGAATGCAATGACTTTGATTTCCCAGCCCACCCAAACCCCAAAAGTAAACGGCGTAAAAGACATACCAGTCCAGTCAAATGGCTATGTCTTTAATCATACCATGCTGCGTGTTAAAAATGCCACGAAGTCGCTTGAGTTCTATACTGGCGTGCTTGGTATGACCCTGCTGAAGCACCGCCAATTCCCTGATGCGAAGTTTGATTTGTACTTTTTGGCAAAATTAAGTGATGATGAACTTGCCAATCTGCCAAGTGGTGCAGATTTGTTGGACTTTGTCTCACGTCAGCGGGGAATTTTGGAGCTGACTTACAATTATGGTACAGAAGCTGATACCGATTTTGCTTATCACAATGGCAATAGCGAACCACGTGGCTTTGGGCATATTTGCTTTAGTGTGCCAAATCTTGCCGAAGCGGTGGCGTGGTTTGATAAAAATAATGTCGCCTTTCAAAAACGCCCAGAAGATGGTGCAATGAAAGACATTGCTTTTATCAAAGACCCAGATGGCTATTGGGTGGAGATTATTGAGATTGATAACAATCGTTAAATGTAGTTAAATGTCAAATAAATTCACTTTAAGATAAGGAAAACCAGTAGCAGATAACACGAGTAGTACTTATAAGTGAGTTTAATGGCGTATTAAAGTGAATTAAAAGACTGTATCATTCGCTCAAATGGATATTGCTCAAGAGCGATATTGATTGACAATGCCATAACCTATCCTAATTTTAATCAAAAAATAAACCCTGCAAGAGGCAGGGTTTATTATTGTGTTCTAATTGTATGCTTAATTTAAACCAAGGCGGAAAACCAGCCAATATATTTACTGAGCTTATCCAATCCTGCTTGCCCAGTCTCAATGATTGCGTGGCGGTCATCATGAAAGCGGACATCTAGCTGATAGGTCATTTTGCCTTGCTTTTTTTCATGACGTGCTTCGGTACGGTTTGCCAGTGAATTGCCGATGGCTAAGGAAACCAAAGCAGGCACAATCTCACCGCCCAGCAAAAAACTGCCAGCTGCAGCAGTACCTACGGTTCGTTGTATGCCAGCTAAAGTGCTTGGGCTGTCATTCTCATAGCTGTCAATCACTTCCATGTCATACAGCTCTTTATCTAAAAGATAGCTATGTCCCTTGCCCTTGGTGTCGGTCAAGGTGAATAAATATTTTGAAAAATGAGCATAGCCTAGTTTAAAATCGCTGGACTCAACAACATTGACTGACGGCATGAGTTTATTCCTGTTTTGAGTAATTGGTATATATTCAATCATACATGACGGCGAATTGGTTTTTTAAGGGGCTGTACTAGATAACAACCATGTTATACCACAAAAATAAAGATAACCCATTGTAAACTATCAAGAAAAATTCAATTAAAACCGCTTGAATTTTTCGTATCGGAAGTCACCACCAGAAGTTCTGCTGATTTACTTGATACTCAGTATAATTCAGCCGCTTTATTCTATCACAAAATCAGACTTGTGATAGAATACCACCCTAGCCTAGAAGCCAGTCAATTCTTTGATGGTGAAGTAGAGCTTGATGGGAGCTGTGCTTTTTAAGAGCTGGGGGCGGTATTCGTAAAGGCAAGCGTGGTCGTGGTGCTGCTGGCAAAACTGCCGTCTTTGGTCTTTTAAAACGCAGTGGTAGGGTTTATACCGTTGTTGTTAAAAACACCAAGTCAGCCACGCTAATGCCCATCATTACAAGTAAAATAAAGCCTGACAGTGTTGTTTATACCGACAGCTATAAAAGCTATAACGCTCTTAATGTGAACGATTTTGTTCACTTCAAAGTCAATCACTCAAAAGAGTTCGTAAACAACCATAATAACATCAACGGCATTGAAAATTTCTGGTCCTAAGCCAAGAGAATTCTTAGAAAATATAATGGCATTGACAAGAAAAACTTTCATCT
>JAUNUB010000120.1 GCA_030538375.1 Moraxella sp.
AGTAGTACATAAGGGAGCTGGCAACGAAGTATCATTGCAATTTTAATTGACTATAAAAACCTTGAATGCCAAATCCTTGTGAATACAGCTAAGTATTGCTTGCGGATTTATATTTAAAAGACCTGCATTCATCTTGTTTTAATTAACCATAAAAGCTGGATACTCTTTATTCTTTAGGGTTATCGCCTAAATCATAAGTCATTTTTAAGTACAATGCGGTATCTTGCTTTGCCTGCGTGCAGATGTTCGATAGCGTCATTCACTTGGGATAATGGGAATTCTTCGGTGATTGGATTAACCTGCTTGCGTGCTGCAAAATCCACCATGGTGCGTAGCTGTGCAGGTGAACCTGTGGGCGAGCCTGAGACGGATTTTTGACCGCCAATTAACGAAAATGCCGCAATATCCATCGGTTCTATAGTTGCTCCTACGACATGCAGTTTGCCTTCTGGCTTGAGCAGTGTTAGGTAGCTATTCCAATCCAGTTTGACATTGACGGTCGAGACGATTAAGTCAAGCGTGCCAAAGGCGTTGGAGAAGGCAGCAGAATCATGCGAGTTCAGTATATGTGCTGCCCCCATGGCACGAATTTCATCGTATTTATTGGGTGTGGAGCTAAATGCTGTTACTTCGCAGCCCCACGCATTAAAAAAAGCAATCGCCATATGCCCAAGACCACCAATACCAATCACGCCAACTTTATGGCTGGCATTGATATTGTGCTGTAGCAGCGGTTGAAATACCGTGATACCACCGCACAACAAAGGTCCTGCCTTGCTCATATCCATGTTATCTGGCAAAGGAATGACCCATTGCCACTGGGCACGCACTTTGTCGGCAAATCCCCCTTGATGTACTCCGCCAATGATGGTGGGAATGGCACTGCGGCAGTGATTGGCATGACCGCCGATACAAGGGTCGCAATGTTGGCAGGATTCCGCTGTCCAGCCTAAGCCAACTTTTTGTCCAACGGTTAGCCCTTTGACTGCATTGCCTGTGCGTAGAATTGTGCCCACCACTTCATGCCCTGGGACAAGTGGGTACTGGCTCATTCCCCATTCATTATTTATCATGGATAGGTCAGAATGGCAGATACCGCAATAGTCTACCTTGATTTCTACTTCATCATTTTTGAGTTCGCCAGCGTCAAAATCATAGCGTTCAAGTTTGCCGCCTGCTTCTTTGACAGCCCAAGCACGGATTAGGTTGGTGTTCATCAAAATTTCCTGTGGTGAGTGTTAGGTTTGTGATGTTTGGTTTGTTGGGGTGTGGTGTTTTTCGTTTAATGTAATGCGTTGTTAAACTCGCTTGTAAGTACTGTTTGTACCATATGTTACTGGTTTTTCTTGTCTTAAAGTGGATTTATTTGGCTGTATCATTGCAATATCATTGCGACTTTTATTGACTATAGCACCATTTTGAGAAAGCGGCAATGCTTACTAAGGGTGAAAATGTTTGAATTTTGTCTTGTTTTTATTTCAATCAACCATAAAAAAGAGCCGCCAAAAAAGCAGCTCTTTTTGTTCAAGATTGGATTGATGATTATTGTGCAGGTTGTTGTGACAGTGCTTTCACATAGGCTGCCAATAGGGCGACACGCTCATTACCAAGGCGAGTTTGCCACGCTGGCATGACACCGCTACGACCATGACGAATGGTTTGTTGCACCGCTGCACGATCCCCACCGAACAGCCAAATATCATCCGTAAGATTGGGTGCACCCATAGCAGTCAGACCTTTGGCATCTGCACCATGACATAGCACACAGTTGGCGTCAAAGATTGGTTTGCCTTGAGCGACTAAGGCTTGATCCAATGCACCATTATCCACACCTACGCCATAACCGCTGGCGATAGACAAGACGTATTCGGCAGTGGCACGCACGCCATCTTCACCAAGCTGCTGTTGCCATGCAGCCATGCCACCTACACGACCATTGTGGATACTTAGTAGGATATTTTCAGCTTCACCACCGTACAGCCAGTCGTTGTCAGTTAGGTTGGGATAACCTACCGCCCCTTCGGCGTTAGAACCGTGGCACAAAGCACAGTTTTGTAGGAATAGACGCTGACCAACCATATAAGCCGCTGGGTCTTGTGCCAATTTATCTACATAAGGGGCGAGTGCCTTGACTTGTTCGTCAATTTGAGTTTGCAGGTCAGCAGGTGCGTTATCGCTGCCTTTTTGGGCTTGCAAGCCTTCAAGTTTTGCCAAGATAGGCTTGGCTTCACCAGCACCAGCACCGTCTAAAATGCCGTTAAAATTCTCAATAAAGACATTGTGGTTGCGTTCTAAATCTTGTGCCAACTCACCTTCAGATGTCCATGGCTGCTCTTGACCATTGACGGTTACGGTTGCCATGCCTTTCCAGCTGCCGGGTTGCAAAGAAGGGTAGAGTGCAAAATACAATACGCTCCACGCCAATGTGCCGAAGAACACCCAAAGCCACCACTTTGGCAGGGGTTTGTCGTATTCTCTCACACCATCATAAACATGACCTGTCGTACCATCTTCATCAAGTGCTGGCTTGTTCTTGAGTGTCCACATCAGCACACCAAAGATAAAAAACCAGCAGGTTAGAGAAAAAATAGTAATCCAAGAACTCCAAAAAAAGCTCATTGTGTATCCTTAGTGCGTTCTGTTGATGACAGCTTGGTAAGTTGCTCGTCATCTAACGCAAGTTGTGCATCTTCGTCAAAGCGTTTTTTGTTTTTTGGGGAATAAGCCCACCATGCGATTGCGATAAAGGCAATGAATGCTCCGACTGTCGCAATGCTATGTAAAACGCTCCAGTTCATTATCGTTGCCCTTCCATTGCGATACCCAGCTGTTGCAGGTAGGCAACAAGGGCATCTAGTTCGGTCGCACCCTGCACTTGGTCAGGTGCGGCTTCAATGTCTGATTCGCTATAAGGCAAGCCAAAGCGGTCTTTGAAGATTCGCATTTTTTGTTGAATCTTTTGACCATTGACTTCATTAGTGGCAAGCCATGGATAAGACGGCATGATAGACGCAGGCACAACAGAGCGTGGGTCAATCAGATGGTCTTTGTGCCATTGGTCAGAGTAGCGATTGCCCACACGAGCCAAATCAGGACCAGTACGCTTAGAACCCCATAGGAATGGGTGGTCCCATGCAGATTCGGCAGCACGGCTATATGGTCCATAACGCTCAACTTCGGCACGCAGCGGACGAATCATTTGTGTATGGCAGACGTGGCAGCCTTCACGAATATAAATATCACGACCTTCTAGCTCAAGTGCTGTCCAAGGACGCATATTAGGCAAAGGCTTGTTCACGCCACCTTCATCACCCGCCTTGGTATCAAATATCAAGGGATAAATCTCTACCAAGGTCGCAAAGCTGATGGCGATAACAATAAAAGTAACGAGTAAGCCTGTGTTTTTTTCTATCAATTCATGAGAAAAGTTTGACATTGTTATCTCCTTAAGCGTTCACAGCGACGACATCATTGTCGGTGTCGGCAGTTGCTGGAGTGGCTGATACTTCAGGTACGCTTGGCATTTTGATGGTTTTGTAGCAGTTATAAGCCATGACTAGCATACCGCCAACATATAGCAGACCACCAATAGTACGCACCACGAATGGCCAATGCGATACGACAACCGTTTGGATAAAGTCGTATTTTAGCGTACCATCGATGTTGGTGCTACGCCACATCATGCCTTGGGTGATACCAGAAATCCACAATGCTACGATGTACAATACTGTACCTGTGGTCGCCAGCCAAAAATGCACGGTGATTAGGTTGGTTGAGTACATTTTTGCTTTGTTGTAGATACGTGGCAACAGTACATAGATAGAGCCAATGGTAATCATACCTACCCAGCCAAGTGCACCAGAGTGAACGTGTCCTACTGTCCAGTCGGTGTTATGACTGATGGCATTCACGGCTTTGATAGACAGCATTGGGCCTTCAAAGGTACTCATCGCATAGAAGGATAGTGCAACGATAAGGAAGCGAATGATAGGGTCGCTACGCAGTTTGTCCCAGCTGCCAGATAAGGTCATGACACCGTTAATCATACCGCCCCATGATGGTGCGAATAGGACAAGCGAGAAGACCATACCCAAAGACTGTGTCCAATCAGGCAGTGCCGAATAGTGTAGATGGTGTCCACCTGCCCACATATATGACGCAACCAATGCCCAAAAGTGAACGATAGACAGACGATAAGAGTATACAGGACGACCAATCTGCACAGGAATGAAGTAGTACATCATACCAAGAAAAGCAGCGGTCAGATAAAAACCTACGGCATTGTGTCCGTACCACCACTGTACCATCGCGTCAGTAGCCCCACTAAATAGTGAGTATGATTTCCACATGCCGAGCGGTACAAACATGCTGTTCACGATGTGCAATAGTGCAATGGCGATGATAAAGGCTGCAAAGAACCAGTTTGCCACGTAGATATGCGAAGTTTGACGTTTGATAAGCGTGCCAAAAAAGACAATGGCGTACGCTACCCAAGTTACCGCAATGGCAATATCGATAGGCCATTCTAGCTCGGCATATTCTTTGCCAGAAGTTAAGCCCAAAGGTAAGGTGATGACTGCGGAGACAATAATCGCTTGCCATGCCCAAAAGGTAAACCATGCCAAATATGGGGCAAATAGACGTGTCTTACAGGTGCGTTGCACGATGTAATAAGATGTTGCAAATAGTGCAGAACCACCAAAGGCAAAAATTACCGCATTGGTGTGCAGTGGTCTTAAACGACCAAATGACAGCCAAGCGGTGTCAAAATTCAATACTGGCCATGCCAATTGCGATGCAATAAGTACACCGACGGTCATGCCGATGATGCCCCAAAATACTGCCATGATAGTAAAAAATCTTACGATAGTGATTTCGTACTCATGGTCAATATTGAGCGGAGCTACGGTTGTGTTATGTAGACTCATTGGATATGTTCCTGTGCAGCCCAAAATTTCAGTTGGCGGAAGTTTTACTGATTGTAAGGATTTATTAAAGTCATCTGTTAAAGTCAATAAACTCAACGCCTTGCCTAGTTTTTGTATTGTAACGCAAAGCCTACCAAATATCACCCTTTGTTGCACAAGAAATTTAAAAAAACCATAAAATTTTTATGGATTAAAGAAATTATCAAAAAAAGATTAATAATTTCAATAGGTTGCTGGCACAACAATGTTGGCGGGCTTACAGTTATTTTTGTTAATAATTGCTAATCCATGATAACAATGTGGAATTGTTTGGAATTTGCACCAATTATTATACAACACTATTGTAAGGCTTTGCGAATTTTTGTAAAAAATAACTGATAAAAAATGAAAAATTGTCATATTTCATGATTTTTTGGCGGATTTTGGTGGTGCTGTGGGAATTTTGTGCCTGCTACAACCGTTTTTGCATTATAATGGTGCGAATTTTAATAATGGTTTGGAGAATATGATGGCACAGTTTTTGAGTGAAGAATGGTTCACAGAAGTGGCAAATTTGAATGAACAGGCAGGGGCGTTGAATTTGCCGCCTAATTTGGCAAACCTTTTGGTGAATGTGCAGATTGACGGCGATACACCCATCACCCTGCACCTACAGCAAGGCAAACTTACCAAGGGTCTGATAGATAACGCCGCCAGCAAGGTGCTGATTGACAAAGAAGTGCTATATAGTATCATCACAGGGCGTGATGTGAATGCAGTCATCGAAGCCTTTATGATGGGCAAAATTCGTATCGAAGGGGATATGTCGCAGGTGATGGCACTACAAACTGCCAAGCCCAGCCCAGAACAAAAAGCATTGTATAAGCAGATTTTGGCAATGACAGAGCTGTGATGTATTGTAATGCGATACATTAAAACAAAAGCCTAAATGTGATGTTTAGGCTTTTGTTTATTTTTTGGAACGCAGCTTTATTTTTGG
>JAUNUB010000121.1 GCA_030538375.1 Moraxella sp.
ATTTATTGGCTAATGGGCTAAAAAATAGCCGTGGTTAAATCCACATCTACCGATGGATTAAACCACGCCTTAACATAATAGCAAATTTATCAAAACTTTTCAGTAATAATTAATAAGCTCGCCATAGCTGTTAAGCACACCCTAGTAATACTCCGCTTCTTCCACAGGCTCTGCACTGGGTGGGTTGGCAGTTTCGGTGGTTGGTGTATTGGCAGGTTTGTCGGCATTCATACGCTCAATCTCCGCTTGGCTGATGGGCGGTTCACCCACTTGGGCTTCATCTGTGATGGCACTTTCATCTTGCGGTACTTCATCTGGAGAAATGCCTTGGGCACACAGGCTGAGTTCCGTTGGCATGAATTTGCTGATGATGGGCGTGTGGACAGCATTGGGGCAACTCTCCAAGGTGAGTGCACCTGTGCCGTTTTCGAGCCAGCCCCATTCGATGCCTTTTGGGGCAGGCATATTGGTGGCGGTGAGTTTTAGCCGTTTCATATAATCGACCCAAATCGGCAATGCACCGCTGCCGCCTGTCAGACCGATGGTAGCGTTGTCATCACGCCCCACCCATACCACGGTTACATAGTTGCCGCTATAGCCTGCAAACCATGCGTCTTTGTTGTCGTTGGTTGTGCCTGTTTTGCCTGCCAAGCCCTTGCCAAGGCTAGCGGCGGCTTTGGCTGTGCCGTGGCTAATCACCCCTTGCATGGCACGGTCAGTTAGGTAGACGGCTTCACTGGGTAGGCGTGCTTGTCCTTGTAGCTGAGCTTTTTGGAGTATGCGTCCTTTTTCGTCTATCACGGTATCAATGCTGTACAAAGGATTGTGTACGCCGCCTGTTGCCAGCACTTGATACACACCCAATGCCTGCATGGGTGAGAGTTCTGCCGAACCCAGCAAGGCAGATGGGTAATTGGGCAAATCGTTATCAATACCCATTTGGCGAAGTTGCTTATTAAAAATATCTACACCAAATTCCATGCCGACATTGACCGCTGCTTGGTTATAAGAATTGGCAAGGGCTTCGGTGAGTGGCACTGTGCCATGGCTTACCCCATTGTAATTTTTGGGTGTCCAAGACCTGCCCCCTGCCTTGTAACCGACAGGGCTGTCATTCACACCACTGGCAAGATTATAACGCCCTGATTGTAAGGCGGTGAGATAAATCACAGGTTTTAGCAGTGAGCCGACTTGGCGTTTTGCGTCCAAAGCTCGGTTAAAGCCTGTAAACTCGCCACCACTGCCCACCAAAGCCAGCAATGCCCCTGTGTGTGGGTCGGCACTGATTAACGCCCCTTCTAGGTTTTTGGCACGGCGGTTGTTGCGTTCCAGCTGGGTGAGCTTGCCTGCCATGGCTTTATCTGCGGCGGTTTGGGCGATGGGGTCAAGGGTTGAGACGATACGCAGCCCTGCATTTTTTAGGTCGTCTGGGCGATAGCGAGTGTTCAGCTCACGCTGCACCAAATCCAAAAAGTCAGGAAAACGACTCTTGGCAATGGTCGGTGTAGCCACGACATCTAGGGGTTTTTTGGTGGCGGTGTCGTAGCTTTCTTGGCTGATTTTGCCTGTGAGCAGCATGTTGTTTAGCACCACGTTACGTCGCTCTGTGGCACGTTCTGGGTGTTTTCTTGGGTTGTAATAGCTTGGGCCTTTGGCAACGCCCACCAGCAGGGCGTATTGGTCAAGCCGCAACTCGGATAGGGGCTTGTTAAAATAAAACTGCGACGCAATGCCAAAGCCATTTACCGAACGATTGCCATTTTGTCCTAGGTTAATCTCATTCATATAGGCGAGCAAAATGTCATCTTTGCTATAATGCCGCTCCAATAATGTCGCCATGATGGCTTCATTGACTTTGCGTTTTAGGCTGCGTTCGGAGTTTAGATAAAAATTTTTGATAAGCTGCTGGGTGAGTGTCGAGCCGCCCTGCATTGAGCCGCCTGTCAGATTGTTAAATAACGCACGAGTCGTGCCACGCATAGAGATACCGCCGTGATTATAAAAATCTCTGTCTTCGGTGGCGATGAGTGCGTCAATCAAGGCTTGGGGGGTATTGTCCTGCGTGATGAGCAGGCGGTCTTCGTTGCTGTCAGGATAGATACCGCCGATATTGACAGGCTCTAGGCGTGCCTTGGTGTTGGCGTTGCTGCTTTGGGTACGGCTTAACATACCGCCTGTCGTCTGAATGCGTAAAATCTCTGGGCTGTCCACATCGCCATCACCATAATCAAAGCCACGTGTGTGAATGTAATAAGTATTGCCTGTTTTGTGATAAGTGCCTGTTTTTTTGTCAATGTCGTTTTGGCTGGCGATGGTGTCGTAATGCAAGAGATTGAGCCACGCTTCTAGGTCTTGAGCACTGATTTTGGTATCGCCAACTAGTGTGAGCGGACGAGAGTACACCGTAGCAGGAATGTCCCAACGGCGATTTTCAAACTTGGTGATGATGGTGCTGTTGAGCTGATAAGTGTACAAAGCAGCGGCAACCATCAAGCCAATCAAGATAATAATGAATAAAAAACTAAAAACTGCCCCACGTTCGGCGGATAAAGTATGGCTTTGCTTGGGTGTATTCATAATGATAGCACAGATAGTAAAATATCTTTCATAATGACTGAAAATGCGTGGTTTTTCAAGTGCCTTTGGTGTCAAAACAATGAAAAATTGATGAAAAAATGTGTGATTTTCGTGAATATTTGCCCTATTGTGAATAAATGATGGGTGATTGCTGTTTGTTTATTTCAAGCGATTGTTTTTGTTGGTGTTTTTATAATGATTGATGTGTAAAGTGGGTGAGCCTAATGCTTGTATTATCATCACCATCACTTTGTCATCATCTCGTCATATTCATCAGCCCAGTCAATACATCTGTACAGAAAACAAACGATATAAAAATTGCATAAAAATCCGCACAACGGATACATTTTTGTGATTTTTTGGTTGATTTTTGGTGGCAGATGTTGCATGATGGGGCTGTTAAGTTATGGTTAATTATCTGAATTTTTAGTGCTTTGGGTGATAGAGTGAATTATATCTGCCTTGTTAAATCAAACATGGCTAAATCAAACGTACAGCAAGATGTTTAGAAAAATCACCCAATCTCCCCAAGGAGTGTATCATGACACCATCAATTTTAACCATTCGCCGTGCTACCCTATCGATAGGGTTGGCAACGGCACTCACCGCTCTGCCCATCGTCGCACAGGCACAGACCTGCCCACACCCCGGCACACGCCCAGACAGCCGCTATACGCTATTGAATAACGATAGCGAAGTCAAGGACAACGTAACAGGCTTGATATGGCAACGCTGTAGCCTAGGGCAGACGTGGAACGGCACGACTTGCACAGGTACGGCAAGCACCTACAACTGGCAGCAGGCACTCACTGCCGCCAACGCCCTAGGCAACGGCTATCGCCTACCCAATCTCAAGGAGCTAACTAGCCTAGTGGACGATGCCTGCTATAACCCAGCCATTAACGAGCGTATGTTTCCTAACACGGTAAGCGGCTATTATTGGTCTTCTTCGCCGGTTGCGAGCGACACCAGCTATGCGTGGGGCGTGAGCTTCAACGACGGCTACACGGACAACAACTATAAGAGTGGTCATAATCACGTGCGTGCCGTGCGTCCCAGTCAGTAGGGTTTTTGGGTTTTTTATTTTTTTGTGTGTATGACACGCCGCTGTGTGAATGGCGGCGTGTTTTTTTGCAAAAAAGCTAGGAGCTTATCGTAAGCTATAGAGCATGCACATATCATAAAATAAGTTTATAAATTATAACTCATTGATTATCATAAATTTTTTGTAATGGTGATTTTGTGCGAATTGTCATCAAATTGAAAATATTGGACAAATACGGTAAACTTACCGTCTATTTTTGCCAGTGATGTTGTCATGCCTACTTCCACCCAAAAGCCTACCTATGCTGATGAGATAAGCCTAAACGAGATGGTTTTGCCTGCTGATGGGGCGTGTTTTCACTGCGGTGAAGCCGTACCAAAAAAACCATTCTTTGCCGAAGTGCTAGGGCAGTCTCGTGCCATGTGCTGCCTAGGTTGTCAGCTTGCCGCCCAAAGTATCGTTGAAGCTGGGCTTGAGCAGTATTATCTTGACAGACGTGTGATAAGCCCCACCGCACCCTTGCCCGATGTCATGAATTTTGACGTGTATAATCATGACGACATCAAGTCCCAATTCACCTACCAAGAAGATGGGGCGATGGTGGCAGAGCTGTCGGTGGTAGGCATTAAATGTGCGGCGTGTACATGGCTGATTGAGAAGCGGCTGCGGCAAGTCGATGGCGTGGGCTTTTGTCAAGTCAATCTCACCCAGCAGCGTATGCGTGTGGCGTGGAATGATGGGCAGGTGCAGATTGGCGAGATTTTGTCTGCGGTGAATTCGGTAGGCTATCATGCCAAGCCCTATCGCCAAGACACGCACGAAGCCATGATGAAACGCCAAAACAAACAAATGCTGATACGTCTTGCCGTGGCTGGCTTTGGGGCGATGCAGGCGATGATGTTTTCGGTGGGGCTGTATTTTGGCGAATACAGTGGCATGGCGGTGGAGCACAAGGAATTTTTGCGACTGGTGAGCATGATTGTGAGCATTCCTGTGATTGCTTTTGCAGGCGTGCCATTTTTTGCGTCCGCTTGGTCGGCACTCAAGGCACGGCAGGTCAATATGGACGTGCCTGTGTCGATTGCCTTGATTTTGACCTTTTTGGCAAGCAGCTATGCCACGCTTACGCACCAAGGCGAGACCTATTTTGACTCGGTGTCGATGTTTATTTTTTTCTTGTTGGCTGGGCGATATGTGGAGCAGAACGCTCGCCTAAAAGCTGCCAACATGGCAAGTGATTTGGTGGTGGTAGAGCCAAAACTGGTTACCAAGCTGGGGGCGGATATACCCTTTGCCAAAGCCTTGCATGGCTCTTTATCGGACAATTTGTCGGACAATGCCAGCCCCCTTGATACCGCACAAAAAATCAACGACTGGTCAAGCCTTCATCTTTTTATCAATACCAATAACACCAATGCTAAAAGCGACGTACACAAAGTGGCGGTGGGCGATATCGTGCAAGTGCCTGCTGGCGGCGAGATTGTCGGCGATGGCGTGCTGTTGTCCGAGATGGCAAACGTATCGCAAAGCCTATTGACAGGCGAGAGCAATCTCATCACCAAGGTGCGTGGCGATAAGCTATTGGGCGGCAGTCAAAATGACGCTGTGCCACTGGTCATGATAATCACCGAAACCGCAGACAACAGCCAAATCGCCTTGATAGACAGGCTCATCAACCGTGCCATGAGCGAAAAACCCCAAATCGCCCAAGACGCTGACCGCATGGCACGTTGGTTCGTGGCAAGGGTGCTGGTGCTTGCGGTACTGGTGTTCGTGGTGTGGTGGTTTGTTAACCCTAGCCAAGCTCTATGGGCGACAGTGGCGGTGCTGGTGGCGACTTGCCCTTGTGCGTTAAGCCTTGCCACGCCTATTGCCTTGACCGTGGCGACCAATCGCTTGGCAGGGCTTGGATTTTTGAGTACACGGGGGCATACCATACAGACCTTGTCCGAGATTAGCCATGTTGCCTTTGATAAGACTGGCACGCTGACCACAGGGCGAGCGGAGCTTTTGTCTATCAAGACTTCGCTCAACACAGATGACGTGTTGGCAATCGCCGCCGCTTTAGAAGTTGGCAGTGTTCACCCTGTGGCACTTAGTCTGTCAAAGTCCGCCAAGCAGCTGCATTTGCCTAGGGTGGACAATCTCAATCATCATGCAGGTGGCGGCGTGTCTGGGGTGATTGATGGGCGAGTGTATCGGCTGGGACATGCCAAATTTGCCACAGGGCAGGTGATGAAGTTGGCACTTGATGAGCATGACGCTAACATGGCGGTGGTGCTGGC
>JAUNUB010000009.1 GCA_030538375.1 Moraxella sp.
CCAAGTTTTTGACGATGAAAGACAAGATTTAGCCATTTTTAGCACAAAAGCCGTGTGTTTGCCACAAACTTCAAACTTCATTGTTTGGCGTGATGAATTGTCGGCAGACCCTAACCAACTATGTTGGGTTGTTGCCATTTTTTTTCACCAAAAGCAAGTAAATGTGCAAGGTTTTTTTATCTTATGTAATTTCGTTTTTGTGCAATTGTGCTTTGGTGTAACTTTATTTTTGTGCAATTTAGCGTGATAAAGGTGATAAAGGCTTGGCACACCCCAATCATTGACAATCATTTCAAGTACAGTATTTAGGTGAATGATGACTGAAACTTATCAGAGTTTAGAGCATATTCTACAGTATATTACTAAGCTAAAAGATTTACCAGAACCTGCGTCCCTAAAACGCTTGGTAGACGCTTTGCGTGTGGAAAAAATAGACGAAACCATCATCAATGACAAGATTGATGAGCTGCTTGAGTTGTTGCGTGAATATCCTGAATACGCCGCTGGATTGGCTTGTTTTTTATTAACGCTGACCAACAATTATCGGCAAATCATGCTGTACACCGACACAGGGATTTTGTCCGACCATAATTTTATGCAGAGTGTCAATCGTTTGATTGGGCATAGATTTTTGCCACTGTTGCCAGAGCAGGATTCTGCGGTAGAGCTGGCAGCTTACCTGTTTAATCACAAAGATGATGGGCGTTGGCTTGCTGCTATCGAAAAAGACAAATGGCAGGCACTGGTATCGCTACTCAAGGTAGATGATGAACATTTGCACTTGGTGGCGACCGCCAAAAACAGTATTCTAAATGCCATTGTGGTGTTGTCGTATCGCATTAGTGGTATGGGACTGCACCCTGATTTGATGGCGGTGTATCCACAGATTTTGAACTATTCTGCCCCTTTTGTGGCACAGAATCAAGAAGCGGTGCTGTTTGTCAATCAATATCGCAAAGTGCATGAGCTGGACGCACTGACGGACATTCGCCCTGCCGAAGAAGTTAATCCTGCACCGCTGCTTGTCATGCTAGAGCAGTGCGAAGACATCTTGGCAAGTGTGCGTAAGCGTATCTATCGCACAGGCATTTCCATTCGTCTGACCAATATGCTGGTGCGTCTTGAGCAGAGCCTTGTGCGTATGCACACGCTGATTGAGCTGGTGCTTGACAGTGTCGATACACGAGATAAGGCGATTGCACGGCTGGTGCATACCATTGTGCGTACGGCGAACAACCGTTATAGTTTTGGCTATTTGATTGAAAATAATACCAAACTGCTGTCTCGCAAAGTTACCGAAAACGCCAGCCGTGTGGGCGAGCATTACATCAGCACCGACAAAGCTGGCTACAAAAAAATGTACAAAAAAGCCGCCATTGGTGGGTTGTTCATCGGCTGTATGGCGACGCTCAAGACCTTGGCGTATGAGCTAACCCTTGCTCCCATTGGGCGAGCATTTGTAAACAGTATGATATATGGCTTGGGCTTTGTTACCATTCATATCGCAGGCGGCACGGTAGCAACCAAACAGCCAGCGATGACCGCAGCGGCGATTGCGTCCACGATTTCTAGCAGCACAGGCAGCAAGGCACAGCAGTTTACCAAACTTGCCGACCTTGTGGTAGATATTTTGCGTACGCAGTTTGTGGCAATTTTGGGTAATATGTCGATTGCGATGCCTGTGGCGTTGTTGATTGCTTTTGGGTGGCAGTATTATTATGGCACGCCAATGATAGATGGCAAGATGGCAGCCCATATGCTGCATGACCTTGACCCATTTCACTCCTTGTCTATTCCACATGCGGCGATTGCTGGGGTGTTTTTGTTTTTATCGGGCTTGATTTCTGGGTATTATGACAATTTGGCAGCTTATAACAACATCGGTGAGCGGCTAAGGCGGCATTGGCTGCTTATAAAGGTTATGCCAAAAAAACTGCTCACTCGTGTCAGTACCTTTATTGAGAATAACCTTGGGGCGATTATGGGCAACTTTATATTTGGTTGCTTTTTGGGCAGTACGGCGACAGTGGGTTATATGCTAGGGTTGCCTTTGGACATTCGTCATATTGCCTTTGCGTCGGCGAACTTTGTGCATGGCATATTCTTTTTATCGCCCATGGATTTGACTCCTATGGTGATTGGCGTGTCGTTTTTGGGCGTGCTGCTCATTGGTATGACCAACTTGGCGGTGAGTTTTTCGCTGGCGTTGATGGTGGCATTACGCTCCAAAGATGTTGAACCCTTTGAATGGCATAGGCTTGGCAAATTGGTGTTCGGTCATCTTATCACTCGCCCCCTAGACTTTGTGTGGCCACGCTCCGAGACGGTAAAATATGCACGTATTGACAGCGAAGGGCAAATGATTGACATCGACCAGCCCGAAAAAGAAAAAGTGCTGTCAGACGCTTATGTGGTGCGTCGTCTTGGCAAGGCACAAAAGAAAAAATCTGAGACGGACAATTCAAAATCAGCCGCAGAAGAGATGGTGCATAAAACGGTGCATAAAGATGGCGAGAGTGATGTGTCTACTATCCAGCCCTTGCCAAAACCCGATAAACCGCCTCAATTGCCAAAGTGATTGATGGTGTTTTATGAATAAGCATATTATGAATGGGCGTATAAATAGGCATATATTGCTAAGCCCCATGACGATTGGCAATCAAACCATCGCCAATCGCTTAATCGTCGCCCCCATGGCTGGCGTTACAGACAATCCGTTTCGTAGGCTTGCCAAGTCCTTTGGGGCAGGTCATGCAGTGAGCGAGATGATTATCGCCGATACCGCATTGTACGCACGGCAAAAATCCTTGTACCGAGCCAATTTTGATGGGGAAATTGCCCCTATTTCGGCACAGATTGCAGGGGCAGAACCCGATAAATTGGCACAAGCGGCACAGTTTCAAGTGGCAAACGGTGCGGCGATTGTCGATATTAACATGGGTTGCCCTGTCAAAAAAGTCTGCCGCAAATTGGCAGGGTCGGCTTTGCTACAAAACGAAGATTTGGTCAAGCAACTGCTAGAAACCACCGTGAATGCTGTCGATGTGCCAGTAACGTTAAAAACTCGTCTGGGTTATGAAAATGGCAAAGAGAACATTCTCACCATTGCCAAAATCGCCGAAAATGCAGGCATTGCCGCCCTTGCCATTCATGGACGCACACGAGAAGACAAATACCAAGGGCAAGCACGTTATGAGCTTATCGCCAAGGTAAAGCAAGCGGTGAATATCCCTATCATCGTCAATGGTGATATTGACAGCCCCCAAAAAGCTAAGGAAGTGCAGGCTCTCACAGGAGCAGACGCCATCATGATAGGACGTGCCGCCCAAGGCAAGCCGTGGATATTTCGAGACATCGCCCATTACCTTCGGACAGGGGAGCTGCTGCCAGCACCAGAGATTGACGAATTAAAAGAGATTGTGCTAAGTCATCTTGATGAGCTGTACCGTTTTTATGGTGAGTATTCTGGTTGTCGCATTGCACGCAAGCACATCGCATGGTATACAGGCGGACTTGCCAATTCTAACGCCTTTCGTGAAGCCATGTACAGCGAAGAGACCACCAGCGGACAATACAAAGCGGTGGAGCGGTTTTTGGGCGAGATGTAGCTGTTTGGCTTGGGGCTTGCTGTTGGTGAATTTGTTGTTGTGGTGCTGAAGTGTTTGGCGATAGTGCTTTGCGTCAAATTCAAGCGGTTAATTTTGTTTTATAGTCAAATAAATTCATTTTAGGACGAGGAAAACGAGCGAAGATAGTACAAATAGTACTTACGAGCGAGTTTGACGACGTACTAAATTGAATTTAAAAGACTATAAAAGTTCATTTTGTCTTTATAAAGCACCATCTATCCCCATATAATTCGCCTTAATAATCATAACAACATAATCCACTATGCGTAGCCCAAAACCCCAAAACAGCCCCCATTCATCGAGCGACAGCCGAGAAACTCGCAAGCTCAACCAACTTGCCAAGCAGCTGCAATCTGAAGCCAAACTTGCAGGCGTGAATGCGTCTGGTACGCAGATAGCCAGCCGTGCCTTTGAGATGGTAACCGAATACGCCCCATCGGGCGACCAACCGCAAGCCATTGCCAAACTCGTGCAAGGTATTGATGACGGCATGGACAATCAACTATTGCTTGGGGTAACAGGCTCTGGCAAGACCTACACCATGGCACAAGTCATCGCCCAAAGTGGTCGCCCTGCCATCATCATGGCACACAACAAAACCTTGGCGGCACAGTTATATGGCGAGTTTAAGGCGTTTTTTCCGCACAATGCGGTGGAGTATTTTGTCAGTTATTATGACTATTATCAGCCAGAAGCCTATGTGCCAGCCAGCGACACTTTTATCGAAAAAGACAGTGCGATTAACGACCACATTGACCAAATGCGACTGTCTGCCACACGTTCTTTGTTAGAACGCCGAGATGCCATCATCATTGCGTCGGTGTCCGCCATCTATGGCTTGGGCGACCCCGAAAGCTACCTAAAAATGCTGCTACATATCGTGGTGGGCGATAGGGTGGATAGAACTGCACTTATCAAACGCCTTGTGGAGCTACAGTACGAACGCAACGAGATGGACTTTGGGCGTGGGACGTATCGCATTCGTGGCGAGACCTTGGACATTTATCCTGCCGAGAGCGAGTCTTTGGCGGTGCGGATTGAGATGTTTGATGACGAAGTCGAAAAAATCGCATGGTTTGACCCCTTGACAGGCAAGACCGCCAAATCTGTGCCACGCATTACCGTTTATCCTAAGTCGCATTATGTTACGCCAAGAGAACGCCTAGAAATCGCCAGAGACACCATCAAGGACGAGCTTGCCGAGCGTCTTGACTATTTTCGTGAGCATGACAAACTGCTAGAAGCTCAGCGTATCAAGGAGCGTACACAATACGACCTTGAGATGATACAGCAGTTAGGCTATTGCAATGGTATTGAGAACTACTCTCGACATCTGTCGGGCAGACCAGCAGGTGAAGCACCGCCCACATTGTTTGATTATGTGCCGAGCGATGCCTTGCTGTTCATTGACGAAAGCCACGTCAGCGTGTCGCAGATTGGGGCGATGTATAAGGGGGACAGAAGTCGCAAAGAGACCTTGGTAAACTATGGTTTTCGGTTGCCGTCTGCCCTTGACAATCGCCCCATGAAGTTCGAAGAATGGGAGCGTATCAAGCCTGCCACCATCTATGTGTCTGCCACGCCAGCTGCCTATGAGCTTGAGCATAGTGAGCAAGTGGTAGAGCAAGTGGTGCGTCCTACTGGGCTTGTCGACCCTGTGCTAGAGATTCGCCCTGTGCTGACCCAAGTTGATGATGTGCTGGGTGAGATTAATCTGCGTAAGGACTTGGACGAGCGTGTACTTATCACCACATTGACCAAACGCATGGCAGAAGATTTGACCAGTTACCTAAAAGAATACGGTATCAAGGTGGCGTATCTGCATTCGGACATCGACACGGTGGAGCGTATGCAAATCATTCATGAGCTGCGTACAGGTGTGCATGATGTGCTGGTGGGAATTAACCTGCTGCGTGAAGGGCTGGATATGCCAGAAGTGTCTTTGGTGGCGATATTCGATGCGGACAAGGAAGGGTTTTTGCGTTCGGAGCGTTCACTCATTCAGACCATTGGGCGTGCGGCACGGCACATCAATGGCAAGGCGATATTGTACGCCGACAGTATCACAAACAGTATGCAAAAAGCGATAGATGAAACCGAACGTCGCCGTGCCAAACAAATTGCCTTTAACCAAGAACACGGTATCACCCCCACATCTGCCAAGCGTGCCGTTACCGACAAAATCGACACAGGGGTAGATGATACAGACACCCAAATGCTTATCGTGCCAAGTGCGGTGAGTGTGCTAAGTGATGTCGATGAAGAAATCCTGCACCGCCCAGAGCTGCTTGCCAAAGAAATCAGCCGCCTAGAAAAACACATGCAAGCCCTATCTCGTGAACTAAAATTCGAAGAAGCGATGAAAGTGCGTGATAAAGTGCTGGCGATGAAAGGGTTGTTGGTGTGATGGAGGTGAATATGCAGGCATTTATTGATAGTTCTGGTAAAATTCTTGGTTTATTGAGTGTTATTGGTGTTTGGATTACTTTCTTGAAATACAAGGACACAAGACAAAAACAGCGAACTGAAATACTGAAAGAGATTATCCCTAAAGACGGAGCTTTTCTACAGTATCCAAGAGTTTATCAAGAAGAGCTTTTGCAACGAATACCTTTTGCTAAAAACTACGAGCCACATGCTTTTTATTTTTTAATGAACAAAAACTTAACAAGATTTGAATTTATAACACTCGGTAGATTGCTTAAATACAACTTTGCCAAATTTCTGAAATTCCCTGAAAATCAAGTATTGCTAAAAACACCATGGGAGTTAAAAATGCCCTTACTTAAGGGGATTATACCAATAGCTATATTTTTTATATTTGCCATTCCTTTTTTGTTGATTTATGCAAACAGTGTTTCACCACTTGTTAAGACGGATATTGTTGTTAGTGGTATTAACTTTTGGGGTGGATTTTTGATAATGATTGTTCTTGAGCTCTGGGGGTTAATTTGTTTTGAACCTATTAGATGTTATTTTGAATGGAGAAAAAAAGTTAGTCAATACCCATTCGTTATATATCAATAAAGATTAAAGATTGTAATAGGCTTTTTGGTGAACAAAAACAACTAAATTTACAGAATGAATATGAACATCACAACCCCCACCCTAAAACCCAACTTTATCACCACTTACCAAACGCCGCATGGCAGTGGCAAGGCGTATTGGCTGGCTGAATATGCCAAGACGCCAAACGCCCCCTTGCTGCTGGTGGTTACAGACAGTCAAACCGAGCTAAATAGACTTGAAACGGAACTGACTTTTTTTGGGGTAGATGCACAGGTTTTTGCCGATTATGAGACCTTGGTGTACGACCAATTGTCTGTACATCAAGACATTATCTCTGAACGCATTAGCCTGCTGACACACATGCCACAGACAGGGGTGCTGCTGGTGAGCATTCAGACGCTAATGCAGCGGATTGTGCCGCCCACTTGGCTACTTGGACGGCATTTTGATTTGCAAGTGGGCGATAGCTTTGACATCGAAAGTGAGCGGCAACGGCTTAGCAAGGCAGGCTATATCAATGTAGAGACCGTGTTTGAGCCGGGGGAATTTGCGGTGCGTGGCAGTATCGTGGATATTTTTGCGATGGGGCAGGCGTTGCCGTTTCGCATTGATTTGTTTGATGATGAGATTGAGAGCATTAAGTTTTTTAATGCTGAAAGTCAGCGAACCATCAGCGATGATGAGTTGGATAAGCTAAAAAAAGACAGCGTGGCGGGGCTTAATTCGCTAGAATTGCACAAGTTGCCCACCACAGCGACCGTGCAGGCGTTTAGTGTGCTGCCAGCCAGAGAATTTCCGCTGGACGAAGGGCGTGAGCAGTTCCGCACCAATTTTGCCAGCCTATTCCCAGATACGTCCGCACGCAAATGCGAGCTGCATAACGATGTGATGGCAGGCGTGGCGACAGCTGGCGTGGAGTATTATGCACCGCTGTTTTTTGAGCTTGATGAATGGCGAGCGACTGGTACGTTGTTTCGTTATTTGCCGAGCGATTGCCTTATCGTGGTGAGTGATGATGTGCAGGCACGCCATGATGAATTTTGGGGACAGATTGGCACACGTTATCAAGCACGAGCTTATGATAAAGACATGCCGATACTCTCGCCCGATTGGCTGTATTTGCCGATGAATGAGCTGTTTGAACGGCTCAAAAACTACCCACGAGCGGTATTTGCCAAGGCAGGCGAGCCGTGTTTTGTGGATTTGAGCAGCCAAGCCTTGCCAGAGTTACCCATCAATCACCAAAAAAGTGAACCGCTTGAAAATCTGCTGGCGTTTGTGGGTAGTGGCAATCATCGCACATTGATTGTGGCGGAGAGTGCAGGCAGGCGTGAGATTATCCTTGAGTTGTTAAAGGGTAGGTTAAACGTTGCTCTGGTGGCGGATTTTGCCGACTTTATGTCACGGCGTGATGAATTCACCGATGGGGTGATTGCCCTTGGTGTCGCACCCATTGAGCGTGGGCTGTGGCTGGCAGGTGAGCATGAATTGTGCGTGATTAGCGAGACGCAGATTTTTGGGCGAGTGGTACTACAAACTCGCCGCCGCCGTGCGTCTGGGGTGTCGCAGGCATTTTTGGTGAAGTCGGTTACCGAGCTGACCGAAGGCAGTCTAGTGGTGCATATCGAGCATGGCATTGGACGCTATCAAGGACTGATGGTGATGGACGTGGGCGAAGGCGAGCAGGAGTTCATTCACCTAAAATACGCCGATGACGCAAGCATTTATGTGCCAATCACCCAACTGGCACTAATAGGCAGATACAGCGGCACAGACAGCGAAGCGGTGGCATTATCCAAGATTGGCAGTGGCAAATGGGACAAGACACGCCAAAAAGCGTTGCAGCAGATTTATGACGTGGCGGCAGAACTGTTGAATGTGCAAGCTCATCGCAATGCCAAGGCAGGGATTCATTTTCCGATTGACATGGCACAATACGAGCTGTTCGCCAGTGCTTTTGCCTTTGAAGAGACCTATGACCAAGCGGCGGCGATAGAAGCGGTGCTGTTTGATATGAAACAAAACAAACCCATGGACAGGCTTATCTGTGGTGATGTGGGCTTTGGTAAGACAGAAGTTGCCATGCGTGCGGCATTCGTGGCGGTGCAGGCAGGCTATCAAGTGGCGGTACTTGTGCCAACCACGCTTTTGGCTGGACAGCACGAAGACAGTTTTCGCAGTCGCTTTGCCGATTGGGCGGTGCGGATTGAGAGCTTATCACGCTTTGGCAACAAAAAACACCATGACAAGGTGCTGGCAGATTTGGCAGATGGCAAGGTGGACATTATCATCGGCACGCACCGTCTGATACAAGACGATGTGCGATTTGCCAAATTAGGCTTAATGATTATCGATGAAGAGCACCGTTTTGGCGTACGGCACAAGGAGCGTATCAAGGCAATGCAAACTGATGTGGACAGTCTGTCGATGACCGCCACGCCCATTCCACGCACGCTCAACATGGCATTGTCTGGTATGCAGGATATTTCCATCATCGCCACGCCGCCTGCCCGCCGTTTGGCGATTAAGACCTTTGTGATGAACAAGCGTGATGAGATTATCAAAGAAGCGGTGCTAAGAGAGATTTTGCGTGGTGGACAAGTGTACTTTTTGCACAACGATGTGGCAAGTATCGAAGCCATGGCGGAGACGCTCGAAAACCTTATCCCAGAAGCCAAAGTCGGCGTGGCACATGGACAGATGAACGAGCGGCAGCTGGGGGCGGTGATGGGCGATTTTTATCACAAACGCTACAATGTGCTGGTTGCCAGTACCATCATCGAGACAGGCATTGATGTGCCAAGTGCCAATACGATTATTATCAATCGTGCCGATAAGTTTGGGCTGGCACAGCTGCACCAGCTGCGTGGGCGAGTGGGGCGTTCGCACCATCAGGCGTATTGCTATCTACTTGTGCCATCGCTTAAAGGCTTGACTGCGGACGCCAAAAAACGCCTAGAAGCCATCACGCACGCCAATACCTTGGGGGCAGGCTTTATGCTGGCAAGCGAAGATTTGGAGATTCGTGGGGCAGGTGAGCTTTTGGGCAAGGAGCAAAGTGGCAACATGCAGAGCATTGGCTTTGGGCTGTATATGGATATGCTGGGGCGTGCGACCAAGGCGATTAAAGCAGGTAAAACGCCGACGCTAGCCACACCGCTGGACTTAGTGAGTGATATTAATGTACATGCGTCGGCACTTATCCCCAATGATTATTTGGGTGATGTACACGAGCGATTGCTGTTTTATAAACGCATTAGCAGCACCGAGACCATGGACGAATTGCACGACATTCGCACCGAGATGATAGACCGTTTTGGGGCGTTGCCTGTGCCGACACAGACCTTGTTCGGTGTACATCGGCTAAGGGTGCGAGCCTTGCCCCTTGCCATCACAAAAATAGACGCAAGCACGCACGCCATTGTGCTTGAGTTCAAGCCAGACACGCCTGTCGATGCGATGCGTATTATCACGCTCATTCAGTCGAATACAGGCTACCGCATGAATGGTGCGACAGGTATTCGCTACGTCAGCGACATCGAGATGGACGTAAACGCACGCATGGACAAGGTGGGTGAGATTTTGTTGTATTTGATGGCTGACTGTGCGAATGCTTGATGGTGCAAAACTGATGGTGTAAAGGTTGCAATCTTTCCCAAAAGTCTTGATTTTTGTGCTACAATAGCTAGAAATTTTGCGTGAATTTTTTGTATAGATTTTATAATTAAAAAATATCAGGACATATTATGTTTCAGCTACACCCAACGCTTGCCAAAGATACGTTTTTGGTGGGGGATTTTCCGTTATCGACGGTGCGTTTGATGAATGATTGTCAGTTTCCTTGGCTGATATTGATACCCAGAGTATCAGGCGTGAAGGAGATTTATGAGTTGTCTGCGTCCGACCAAGTACAGTTTTTGCGTGAGTCCAGCTGGCTGTCTAGCCAAATGGCGAAGACCTTTGGGGCGGACAAGATGAATGTTGCCGCTCTTGGCAACCAAGTGCCACAGCTGCATTTTCATCACATTGCCCGCTATCAAAATGACGCTCGCTGGCCAAATCCTGTGTGGGGCGTGCCTGCTATTGCCTACACTGCCGAAGTTTTGCAACACATGCAGCAGACATTGATGATGGCACTGCGTGGACATCATCAAATGCCTTTTGATTGGCAGATGGGTTGTTAATCTGTTAGAGATTGATTTTCATCAAGAACACTACCAAGAACGCCACTTAATCTACTGCCAAAAGCCTTGCAATAACAAGGCTTTTAGTTTTTGTATGATGGGGTTATAAGTCTAAAAAAATAGTGCAAAAGCTAGGGTCTATCGACAATTCATCACGCCAAACCATTAAGTTTGAAGTTTGTGGTAAACACACGGCTTTTGTGCTAAAAATGGCTAAATCTTGTCTTTCATCGTCAAAAACTTAGCCGATAGAATAACTATCAACCTGCGTTTTTTCCTTGAAAGAACTGCGATTTATCTCATTTTTATCTACAAAGACGAAATGTCAGCAGACCCTACACAAAACTTCGCTGCCTTAACATTTCATAAAAACACACACTGCCTGCCACACCGACATTGAGACTTTCTTGTCCGTTGGGTTGGGGTAGGGCAATGGGCGTGGCAATTTGCAAAAATTCATCACTCACACCTTGCCCTTCGTGTCCCAGCACCCATGCGATAGGGGTGGTTAAGTCGTGATGATAGATGACTTTGTCGGTGTGGCTGCTGGTGGCAAATAGCGGTGTTTTGACTTTGCTCAAAATCTCGTGGGTAGCTATCTGCTCAAAGATATTTAGGCTAAAATGAGCCCCCATGCCAGCACGCAAGCACTTGGGCGAGTACAGATGGGCGGTGTTTGGTGTGGTGATGATGGTATGAATGCCAACGGCGGACGCTGTGCGTAGCAGTGTGCCAGCGTTACCAGTGTCTTGAATGCCGTTCAAAATCAGACAATCTGTGCTGATGTCGCCCAAAGGAGCATTGGGTATATCAATCATTGCCATCACGTCCAGCCCATCACCCAGTGTACGAATGCTCTTGTACAGATTGTCATCGATGATGAGAATGTCTTTTTTGGCTAGACTATCCAACAATCCTGCATGTTGTAATGCTATGATTTCGGCATGAGCCAAAGCACTCTCGCTTATCAAAAGTTTGTTCACCTTGAAACCTTGCTTGAGATAAGCGTCCAGCAAATGCACGCCTTCAATCACCGTCTGTCCGCTTTTTTTGCGAATGCGGTGCTGGGTGAGTAGGGCGTGAGCGTGGCGGACGGTAGGATTGTCCTTGGAAGTGATGAGTGTTTGCATGGTATGGTTCTTGTGGGCTGTGGCTTTTATTTTAGCATGATTGTTTGTTATTTGCATTATAACATTATTTATTGAGAACTAAGAATAGCTGCATGAAGTATTGTCAAATATTTTTGTGATAGATTATAATCTGTGGTGGAATTAATGGTGATGAAAAAATTTATACTGGGAGCTGTTATACTCTCATTGATGTTATTGACCGCAAAAATTATCAAAGAAACCATTTATTTAAACAAAGTCGGTACAAAAATTGTGGTTACTGATGATAGTAGTGTGATAAATAAAAGCGTCAAGACTTTTGTGGAGACCGATGATGACAAACATATAAATGTAGGCAATATTAATACTAATGCTGGTGAAAGGCTTGATGATAAAATAGATATTGACAAGAATGATTTTGCAGAATTAAGAAAGCTGTCTGATAATGGTGTTTTAATTGTCCCATTAAAAGATATAACAGATAATAATCATAAAAAAATACAAGAAAAACGTGTTGATAATCTTATAAAATATGGCAGTATGAGCGGTGGTAAGTTACCCCACGAGTTTGCCAATATTGCACAAAAAAGAACCACACAAAACAAACCCTTAGCCTTTACTGCAACGAATACAGAGTATTTTGTACAGCAGCTAAATTCAGAACTTGAATTGACTGGCAGATTGTATACTGGTGTTGTTGATGGCAATGGATACAATTCGGTATTTCATTTGTATGAAAATTCAGACAATTCAAAAAAATTGGAAATTAATGAAATGTATCTTAATGAGAAAAATAATACTGTGGTAGAGATAACCGAAGAATTGTTAAATCATAAAATAAACAATCTACCAGTAACATTTGAAACCATATCTGATAATAAAAACACTTATTACAATGCACAATTTGCGGTTAAAAATCGTTATTTTTCTGTGTCGAGCGAGAATATCAATCGGTCTGACTTAGAGAATTTTATTGGCGAGATTATTTTGGATAATCAACGTTAGGATTTTGTGTTATAAAGGTAATATGTGAGATTGCCTGTAAAGCCGTGGATTGTTCTTAATAAGCTATGGGGCTTTACAGGCAATCTGATGTTTGTTTTTTACATGGTTGTCGTCAGTCCATTCGCTGCCACACCTGCCTTGTCGTGCAGTGTCTTGATATAGTCCACTTCTTCGCTTGCTCCTAGCACCACAGGCACACGCTGATGAATGCTGGTGGGGGTGATGGTCATGATACGCTCTACAGCGTCGGTGGATTTGCCGCCTGCTTGTTCGACAACAAAACTCATGGGATTGGCTTCGTACATGAGACGCAGCTTGCCTGCTTTGCCTGCGATTTTGGTGTCGAATGGGTACATAAATATCCCACCACGAATCAAAATGCGGTGTACATCAGCAATCATGGCAGCCACCCAACGAGTATTATAATCCTTGCCACGCACGCCAGTATCACCTTGTAGCAGCTCTTCAATATACTGCTGCATAGGAGCGAGCCAATAACGGCGATTTGAACCGTTGATGGCATATTCGGCGGTGCTTGGGCTGATGACGACTTTGTCATTGATAAGAATATAGGTCTGTGTCATAGGGTCAAAGCTGAACATCGCCACGCCATCGCCCAATGTTAAGACCAGCATGGTAGACGTGCCATAGATAAAATACCCTGCCGCCACTTGGTGTATGCCAGCTTGCAAAAAATCCGCTTCGATGGCGATATTGCCTGCATTGTGATAGGGCAAAATCGAAAAAATCGTGCCAACACTCATGTTGATATCGATATTGCTTGAGCCGTCCAAAGGGTCAAAGGTGATAAGCAATGAGCCGTCAATGTTGGCAGGGCTAATCTCGTCCAGTTCTTCGGACGCAACACCTGCACAGTTGGGATTGTGGATTAGGGCGTTTAATAATAAGTCGTTGCTGATGACGTCAAGTTTTTTTTGGGCTTCGCCTTGGATATTTTCGCCGCCTGCTTCGCCATGAATGCCTGCCAATGCCCCTTTGTCGAGCAGATGACTGATGGCGACACTGGCAGTGGCAAGGGTGGTGATGGTGCTGTTCACGGCAGCGGTGGCGTGTTGATTGAGGTAGTCGGCAAGAGTAGTCATGGCTTTGTCCTGTGGTCGTGCTAGAATAATGATTTGTGAATTTTAAAAAATAAAAAAAATCTCTTTTTTGTGTGTGGTAAATAAGCTAAAATTAGTAATGGCTAAACGCACAAAGTCCTACTATTTTAGCAAATTACACAGCAAATTTCCTAACAAATATACAGCAATCCTCATAGATTTTTTGATAAATAAAAAAGGTGCTTTATGACACAGTCGGCATTTTCTGATATACAACAGCGTATGAATGAGACGCTTGGTCGCCCAGAGCGTAGCCATGATGGCGGCATTCGTCATTTTTTGGGCGTAGAAGGTTTAAGCCGTACGCAGCTTGAAGCGATTATTGATAAGGCGATGGGCTATTTTGATGACAGTGGTCGCTTGGTGAATACCAGTGAGCTGGCGGGTAAGACGGTGATGAATCTGTTTTTTGAGAATTCCACACGCACACGCACCACCTTTGAAGCCGCTCAAAAACGCCTAGGGGCAAATGTCCTAAACCTTGACATTGCACGCTCTAGCACCAGCAAGGGCGAGACTTTGCGAGACACCTTGTGGAATCTTGAAGCGATGAGTGCAGATATGTTCGTGGTGCGTCATTCATCGAGTGGGGCGGCACATTTTATGGCAACCGAAGTAACGCCCAACGTCGCCATCATCAATGCAGGCGATGGTTGGCACGCCCACCCCACCCAAGCCATGCTAGACATGCTGACCATACACCGTGAAGCGAACAAGCCCTTTGATGACTTATCCGTGGCGATAGTGGGCGACATCAAGCACAGCCGTGTGGCACGTTCGGACATCAGTGCACTACAGACCTTGGGTGTCAAGGACTTGCGAGTGATTGCCCCTAAGACGCTATTGCCAAAAGGCATTGAGCGGTACGGTGTGCAGGTGTTCGAGAATATCGACAAAGGGGTGATGGATACAGATGTAATTATCGGACTGCGTATTCAAAATGAGCGAATTGGCTCACCGCTATTGCCATCAACCAGCGAGTATTTTAAGGCGTATGGCATTACCGAAGCAAGGCTGACTCTTGCCAAACCAAATGCCCTTGTCATGCACCCCGGCCCGATGAATCGTGGCGTGGAGATTGCGTCTGGCGTGGCAGATGGCGAGCAATCGGTGATTTTAAAGCAGGTGAATAATGGCATTGCGGTGCGTATGGCGGTGATGGCGATGGCAATGCAAGGGCAGGCACGGTGAATACACATGATAATATCATCATCACACCTTTGGTGCGAGCAATAGGGCGACTTTCCGAAGGCTTGGCACGCTATCGACTGGACGTAAGTGATGAGCAAATTCGTGATGGACTTATTCAGCGATTTGAGTTCACTTATGAGCTTAGCCACAAAACCTTAAAACGCTATCTACAAAGCACGTCGCCAAGCCCCCAAGAATTTGACGGTATGGCATTTGCCCAGCTTATCCGTATGGCGAATAAACAAGGCTTGTTAAAAGGTGATTGGACAGATTGGCAGGCGTATCGTGAAGCCAGAAACCTAACCAGCCACACTTATCATGAAGCCACGGCATTAAAAGTGGTGGCGATGATTCCGAAGTTTTTGGCAGAGAGCGAATATTTGGTGGAGCGACTGCAAGTAAGATTGACAGGTCATGCGACAGTCGAAGTCAAAACAAGTGAATGACAGATGACAACAGACATCGGCATTAGCACGCAAGAGCAAGCAATCATCACGTCAATCATCGAGCAAATTATACCGCAGTACGCTGTATATGCCTTTGGTTCTCGTGTAACGCACACGGCTCGTGCTTATTCGGATTTGGACATTGTTATCATGAGTGATGAGCCATTGTCGTTGTGGGTATTAGCCCAGCTAAAAGCAGCCTTTGATGACAGTGCCTTGACTTATCCTGTCGATGTGAGCGGTTGGGCGGATTTGAGTGATGAGTTTCAAGTACGCATACAGGCGGATTTGCGGCTGCTATACACGCCTTAGGATAAATGCAACTGGCTTTTTTGGCTGGATTGTGAATTTGACATTAACCTAGGTAGATTAAAACTATTTTAAAAAAAATCAAAGAGTTGAATATGAAAAACCTACTTCCAAGCAATCATACGACCCCAAGTTTGACCGAACAATTTGCCGATGATACATGGCTGATACCGCCTATCGTGGATTTGTGTGCCAGACTGCGTGAACCGGGGCAGCAGCAGCACGGCACATTGGCGAGTGAAGGGGCGGCGGCTCGCAAGAACGGTATTTTGCACGTTGTCTTGCCGCCTGATACCACGCCAGTATTGGAGAATGGTTCATTGCTCAAGGGCTTGCGTGAAAAGGCGTATGCCGATGGTGGTATTTATCTGCATGTTTTGGGGGCTTTGACGGCAGGGCTACAGGGCAAACAGCCAGCCAATCTGATGGGCTTAAAGCAAGGAGGAGCGATTGCCGTATCTAATGGGGGGGCGGCGTTTGAAAATGACTTGGTGCTGCTGCGAACCTTAGAATACGCCAAAACCTTTGATTTAAAAGTGTTTTTTTATCCCAATGAGCCATCGCTTGCCACAGGCGGTGTGGCTCATGATGGCTACATTGCGTCATTTCATGGCTTGCAGGGTATTCCATGGCTTGCTGAGACGGTTGCACTATCCAAGCAAATCTTGATGGTGGAAGAGACAGGCGTATCGGCACATTTTAGCCAGCTGACTTGTCGCACTTCGGTGGATTTGATTCGCTTTGGCAAATCTCGTGGGCTGCCGATTACTTGTGATGTGGCAATGCACCAACTTCATCTGACTGATGATGACATTGCAGGCTACAATGCCAATGCCTATGTATTGCCGCCACTTCGCTCCAACACCGACCAAAAGGCACTGATTGCAGGCTTGCAAGACGGCACGATTGACGCAATTTGTAGCCATCACGAACCCTTATCCAGCAGCAGCAAGCAAGCCCCCTTTGCAGAAGCGACAGCAGGTATCAGTAATTTTGACACCTTTGTGGCACTGGGGTGCAAGCTCGTGGCAGATGGTGTGTTAAGTGCCGAGCAATTCATCGAAAAAATCTGCCTAAATCCAGCACGCATTGCAGGCATTGATGATTATCATGCCATTGGCGGTGCGGTGGTGATTGACCCACATCATAAATGGACGCTTGCTAAAGAAACCATGCACTCACAAGGCAAAAACACGCCATTTATGGGGCAAGAGATGATAGGTAAGGTGATGGCGACTTATTTTGACTGATGGTTGTGGCATGATGGTTGCGACACTTTGTCAAACTTATTTTAAGGGCTGTTTATCATTTTAAGTACCGCTTTACCGCCTACCTTCGTTCACTGCCTTAATTGTTGGATTGGGTATTGAATAATTGAGCCAGTGGCATATCAAGGGCAATCCGCCCGCTGTCTTCAACTTTAACTAGGCGTTCGTGTAGGGCGTGCAGCCACGGTGCGTCCGATACTTGCACATCGTCCAGTTCATGCTTTATGGGTAAGGGGTAGGGCAGGGACTGGTACAGCACCCACAGATTGACAGTGTTTAAGTCTTTTTTTAGTATGTATTCATTATTGTCTGTGCGAGAGATGAGATTGTGCTTGCCCAGCTCGCCTAGGTACTCTTGCCATTTGCCCAGCTCTTTTTGCCCCAGCACATCACGCAGGGCTTGCTCACTCACGCTTTCGCCTTGCTTGTACTTGTCATAAATCAACGCCAGTATGTTTAATAAGCTAACAAGTGGGTGGCAAGACTTGGTATTTTCGGTGCTAAAGATGGTGAGTGTGTAGCTAATCTCAACGCCTAATAAAATCAAATTCCACGACAGATACAACCACATCAAAAACGCAGGAATGATGGCAAATGCCCCATACACCGCTTCATAACTGGTAAAATTACCAATCACCACGCCAAAAACCTGTTTCAACGTTTCAAACAATACCGCAATCACCACCCCTGCAATGACGGCATTTTTTAAAGGCACTTTGAGCTTTGGGATAAACCAATACATCGCCACAAAACCTGCCGCCGTCATCAAAAACGACAGAATATACGCCCATGCCCCCCAGTCGATACCATAGCCTGCAATTTTGCGATTCAAAAAATCAAGACTTTGCACAGCACTTGACGCAGTAAAGGCAACGCCCAAAATAATAGGTCCTAGGGTAATCATCGTCCAGTATCGCATAATGCTGGCAAAACCGCCCGAACGCTCCTGCACACGCCAAATTTGATTGAACGCCGTCTCGATGGTGATGAGCGTCATGATGGTGGTGATGAATAAAAAAGCGATACCTATCGTGGTAAGATTGGTGGATTTTTGAGCAAAGTCATTTAAATACTGGGCGACTTGATTGCCAGATGATGGCAATAGATTGCTGTACAGGGCTTGTTGCAATTGCTCACGAACCCCCGCAAGGGCAGGCACGCTAGAGAATACCACGAGCAGCACAGTAATGATTGGCACGATGGATAGCAAAGTGGTGTAGGTGAGACTGGCGGCTTTTTGTGGGCAGTCGTCTTTGACAAAATGCGAGACAAGCAGCCGCAAATAGCGACAATAAGGCGTACTAGCCAAAGCAAGTTTGTGTAAAAAATCGCTCATAAGCAAAAGGCATAATGGCAAAGATTGTTGAATATAGTCGATTAAAATTGCAATGATACTACGTTACCAGCTCCCTTATGTACTACTTGTACACTGAGGTCTGTCGTGCTGTCTCATTTTTATTTTAATCGACTATATTGTATCAAATGTACAATAACGATACAAAGTAGATTTTGTACATCATGCCTGCTTTGGTTTTGGTTATCCTTAGTTACCCTTGTTATCTTTGGGATAGACATACATCACCGTTAAATTATCCTTAGTAAGATAATGTTTGGCGGTTGATTGTATGGCTGGCACACTCACCTTGGCAAGTTCATTAGGCAGTCTATCAAGCGTACTGCTATCAAGCCCAATGCTATTTAACATGCCCAAAATCTGTGCTTGATTGGCAATGCTGTCATTGCTAAAGACAAGCGAAGCAGTCAGATTGGTTTGTGCTCTTTGAAGTTCGCTGTCTAAGATTGTGCCGTTGATGGCGTGGTCAATCTCTTTGATAATGGCTTGTTCGGCAGTTTCTAGGCTTACGCCGCTGTGTGGTGTGGCGGTGATGATGAACAAGCCATCTCCTTTGCTATAAATATCGTAGCGAGCCGATACGCTGCTTAATAGGTTTTGTTCACGCACAAGCGATTGCTCAAAGCGTGCAGACAATCCGCCGTCCAGCACATCGTTCATGAGTGATAGGGCGTAGGCTTCATTGCCTGTGGCGGTGGTTAAGCTCGGCACATTAAACGCCATGATTAGGCTGGGTACTTGCACGCCGTCTATGTTTCGTGTTTGTAGATTGTAGCCACGGTGGCTGCTTTGGCGTAGGTTTGGACGAGCGGGCAGGGTTTTTGTGGGCAGCTTGCCAAAGTATTTGTCAATCCACTCCTTAGCGGTAGCAACATCAAAATCCCCCACCATGACCAGCGTGGCGTTGTTTGGGCTGTACCACACGTCATACCAATGGCTAAGGTCATCAAAGTCAAGGTTTTCAATCTCTGCCATACTGCCAATCACCGATAACCCCTTGGGGCTATTTGGTAGGGCAATGGCGTTAAATTCTTCAAAGGCTTGTGCCATGGGGTTTGAGTCGATACGTTGGCGACGCTCTTCTTGTATCACTTGCTTTTCGGTGGCGACTTCTTCTGGACGCAGGATAAGATTGTCCATGCGATTGGCTTCGATTTGTAGGGCGACAGGGTATTGATTGGCAGGCAACATCTCGTAGTAAGCTGTGTAATCGTAGCTGGTAAAGGCGTTTTTTGAGCCGCCAAAATGGGCGATAAGCCGATGATAGTCGTCTGCTGTTAGCCCTTTTGCGTCCTTGAACATCATGTGTTCCAAAAAGTGTGCCAGTCCGCCTTTGCCTATTTTTTCATCGCTAGAGCCGACGTTGTACCATATTTGTGTCATGACCAAGGGCGCACGTTTGTCTTGTTTTAATACAACCTTTAAGCCATTGTCCAACGTGTATTCGGTGAGTGTGTTATTCGTACTGATGACTTGGGCGTTGTAGGCTGGCTCTTTATTTAAGGTGATGGCGGATTGGCGAGCAATCTGCTTGGGAGCTGGATTGGTGGTGGTGCAACCCACAAGCAATACAAGTGTGCTAATGGCGGTAAGAACACAGATTTTGATAGGTTTTGCGGTGAATTTGGTGTGTTGTGATAGAAAAGTGTGCATGATTGAGTACTTATCATTTGTTAAAAATGGCTATGATAGCATATTTGACACTTGTGCAGGTATTTGTCGTACGGTTTGTGTGTGATGGGTGATTTTGGGGTGTATTTTTTAGGCTTTTAATGGTATTCTTTTGTTATTATGTTTTGATTTATGTAAAAAAAGTTGTTTTTTTATGTGATAATCTTAATGGCTTGTGAATATTTCTTTTTTGTTTGGCTCGATGGTTGTGTATTTTGGTGGTATGGCTGGGCGTGGCTGTATTAAAGTGGATTGAGCGAGCGATATTTTGTGTTGTGTCTTGTGTTGTGAGCGTGGCATAAATTATAAGTTGGCATTGTAAGTTTACAAAATATTCATCACCCATAAATATCTGCCATAATACTCCCAACAACAGCAAACAAAGCGTGTAAAATATGAAAAAAATACTATTTTTGGTAACAGGCATGACCCCACAAATCATCACCGAGACCGCATGGGCGTTGGCGTTTGCCGATGACAATCCGTGGATAGCGGACGAGATACATGTGTTGTCTACCAGTGATGGCTTAAATCAAATCAAAGCTCGGCTGCTGTATGAGCAAGATGGTCAGCCTGCTGGATTTGCAAGATTTCGGCAGGATTATCCTGTTTTTGAGAACACGATTTTTGATGATGGGTGTCTGCATGAGATTGTTGGTCATGATGGCGTGCCACTCACGGATTTAAAAACGCCCACAGACAATGAGCTGGCGGCGGATTTAATCTGCAAAAAAGTGCGTGAATTCACCGAGCGAGATGATGTAGAGCTGCATGTGTCTATTGCAGGCGGTCGCAAGACGATGGGGTTTTATGCTGGCTATGCCTTATCTTTGTATGGGCGTGCCAATGATGGGCTGTCGCATGTCTTGGTAGATGAACGGTTTGAGACGGCACGTGATTTTTTGCACCCTACGCCTGACAATTTTTTTGTCGCCGACCGTGATGGCAAACGACACAATGCCAAGGACGCACATATATGGCTGGCACGCATTCCCTTTGTGCGAATGCGTGAGGCGATTAATCCCAAGCACCAGTTAAGCAAGGGTGATAAGTTCAGCGAAGTGGTTGCCAAGGTGAATGAGTCGTTCAAAGAGCTTTACCTTACCATCAATGTGGACAATCAGACGATTAATGTGAACAATCGTTTTGATATGAAATTGTCGCCAAGAGAGTTTGCATTTTTGTGGTGGTTTGCGGATTTGCGTTGTCAAGGCAAAGATGGGGTGATTGCACCGAAGATTGATAGCACTGCCAAGCATGCCAGTGAAGCCGATAGTGAACATTTGTCAAAATTAACAGATGAGTTTAAGCGGTATTATAATGAATTCAAGGACAGCCGTGAATTTTGTATGGATAAAAAGACCTTTAGTGCGATTAAGTCGTTGCTTAATACAAGTTTGGCAGAGTGCTTGGGCGTGGAGCTTGCCGCCAAAATTGATATTGTGCAAGACGGTAGGGGAAGTCCGTTTTATCTGAATTTGCCAGCCAATACGATTAAGATTGTGGATAATTTTGACAAGAACATTGTGTGAGGGTTTGTTTGTAAGTTCGTGATGGGTTAAGAATTTTTGAGAAGTTTTGATAAACGAAATAGGAGTATAAATAATGGCAATAAGACAACCGACAATCGATGTGCCAAGCGATGAGCCTACCGATGTCGTTAATTGGCACAGCCTGGACTGTGAACTGATTACGCCCATGTATGGCGGCGGCGTGGTCTCGACCAAGGTAGATACCGAAATGCCGATACGAGTGAGCGGCATTCGTGGTCAGTTACGCTTTTGGTGGCGACTGCTTGCCAAGCATAAATGGCAGCTGGGTGATGACAAAGCCATTACCAAAGCCGAATTTGCCCTGTGGGGTGGACAAAATGACAAAGACAGTGGCGATGGGCAGGCAAGTGGTGTGCTGATAAGGGTGAGTGATGTCAAAAACTTAGCTTGTGAAAAATGGGCGAGCTATGAATTTAATTCTGCAAAAAGAGAATACAGGGCTATTCCAACCCCTAAGGCATGGGCAGATATGCCGTATGCGTTATTTCCTGCTCAAGGCAAGCGAGCAAAGAACAAGCAAGCGATTGAGACAGAGCCTAGTGAATTGGCGAAAGCTGGTTTGAGGTGGACGTTAAAACTGGCATTCCATTCTAGTGCGACAGCCCAAATGCAAAATCAAGTGTGGGAGACGCTGAACTATTGGGCGAATTTTGGTGGCGTAGGAGCAAGAACACGACGTGGACTAGGAGCGGTCAAAGTGGAGCATGACAGAATTAGCCCAATCAGTGCCGAAGAAGTGAGTGTGTGGGGCGGTGTGTTGAAGCTGATAGGCGGGTCAGAAGAAGCCTGTGCTGAATGGAAAAAAGCAATTAAAAAATTGCAGTCCTTTCGTCAAGTGGACGTGGGAAGAAAAACAAACAGCCATCGCAGTAAATGGACAGAGCCTGATACCATTCGTGAGTTGACAAAGCAAAGTTCGCCAGAACATCGTCAAAGACTAGTGCAAGGGGCGTATTTTCCAAGGGCGGCATTTGGCTTACCGATTATTTTTAAATTTCAAAAAGATGGAGACAGTGCCAATAACGAACCTGCCCAAACTTCCTTACAACCTGTAGATTATGAACGCATGGCAAGTCCATTGATTTTACGTCCTTATTTTGATGGCAAGCAATGGCGAGCTATGGCGCTTGTATTGCCTAATCGTATTGAGCGGTTGCCACTGGTTTTAAAACAAGGGCGAACAGAACATAATGTGCAGTATTGGGATAGGGTGAATGCACCGAATGTCGCCCCCATTCACGAACATCAGGCGACAGACCCCCTAAACGCATTTTTAAACTATTTTGTAAAATAACTTTATTAAAACTATCAAGGAAATTTTGATGAATTATTTACTCGTGATGTCAATTGGACCTGTACAAGGTATGATTGCGTCCGCTCGCCGCAGTCGAGATTTGTGGAGTGGCTCATGCTTGTTGTCCGAGCTGTCAAAAAGCTGTGCTACGTCCCTAAAAAACCAAGGGGCGACGCTGATTTTTCCGCATGTGCAGAATGATAATGACTTGACGGAAAATTCTGAATTGTCCGTGGGGAATAAAATTCAAGCCGTCATCACCGCAGGCAATGCCGATGATGTAAAAGAATTGGTGGCACAGGCTAAGCAGGCAACTCAAGCACGCTTTGACGAAGAAGCACAAAACGCCTTGGATAAAGTATCAAATCTTGGTGATATTCGCCATGAGATATGGGAGCGTCAGTTAAAAGATTATCTTGAGATACAGGCGGTGTGGGTGCGTATCGATGATGGTTATCATAAAGCGGTAAAAAAAGCTGGCTCGGCATTGGCAGCACGCAAGGCAACTCGTGATTTTGTCCCCAGTGCGACCAATCCGTATGAGCCAGCACTGCGTCTGCCTAAGTCATCATTAGACGGCATGAGAGAAACTGTGCTGCATGAAGATGGCAAAACATGGGCGGTCAGCAATACCACACGCCGCAAACTTGGCTTGTCCCAGTCCGAGCAGCTGGACTGTATGGGGGTGGTGAAGCGTTTAGGGTTTGCTGGTAAGGCAGAGCAATTCACCCCCATTACTCGTGTGATGGCAGATAGCTGGATTGAGCAGGTTAAGAGTGATGAGCGGTTTGACAAGGTTAAAGAAATTTATAAGCGACTGGTAATAGCAGAGCTTGCCACCCGTGTTAGTGGCAATAAAGGGGTGTATCAGGCGTTTGCTTTTGATGGGCAACTACTGTACCGCAGTCGCCTTGAGACAGCCATCAGAGATGATGATAAAGTTTTGCCAACGACAGAGCTTAAACAGTTAGCAGACGCACTCAAGCCCATTTGGCGTGATTATGGTGAGCCTTGTCCGTATGGCGTGTTGTTGTTAGCAGATGGGGACAAGATGGGCGAGCTGCTGGACAAGGCAAATGGTGTGGAAAAACATCAAGACATTACCAAGGCACTGTCTGCATTCGCCCAAGAAGTGCCAAATGTTATGCGTCGCCATCGTGGACACTGTATCTATGCAGGTGGCGATGATGTGCTGGGCTTTGTGCCACTGGACAAGGCGTATGACTGTGCCAAGGAGCTGAGCGAAAAGTTTAAAAAAGCACTGGCAGACGTGGCGAATGAACTGCAATCGGATAATCCGCCAACCTTGTCGGTAGGGCTTGCGATTACGCATGTGCTGACACCGCTTGGGGTTATGCGTGATTTGGCAGGCGTGGCAGAAAAACACGCCAAGGGCGACCACGAAGCCGTGGACAAAAGACGTAACGCCCTAGGACTGGTGCTAAACGTGCGTGGCGGCAGTGAGATACGCTTGCGTCTGCGTTGGGACGATGAGTTTGCTCATACAGCGTTGAACGACTGGATAGAGATGTACAAGGATAAGGAAATCCCATCACGCATTGCCTATGACACACGAGAGATTTTTATGCGGACAGGCAAGATTGCCAGCGAAGATGTTGTATTGAATACGAATATACAGCAGGCGGAATTTACTCGTATGCTCAATCAAGCTCGCACCACTGACGGTACAGCAATTTCGAGCGTTATCATTAATAAGCTAAAGCAGCGTGCTTTTGGCGATGAGAAGAATGTGGGTGTGGGCTTATCCGCCTTGGCAGATGAACTCATCGTTGCACGGTGGCTGGCGATTAAGACCGCAAAAGATTTGGGGAGAGAATAACCATGAAAGCCTATTTGATAGAGTCGCTTGCACCCTTGGTATTTCGTTCGGGCAAGCCATTTGCCGCACAGACATCGGTGAGCGATGTGATTTTTCCCTTGCCATCAGCAGGGGCGGGGCTTTTGCGTGCGGTATATGCCGAACAGCAACAGCTGCCTTTTAATAAATCTACCAGTCAAAGCCTGCTTGAACAATCGACATGTGGGGTGCTGCTGGCTCGTTTTGGCTCTGATTGTCAAGATGTTGAAATTCTTGTGCCAAAGCCAGCCAATGCTCTGTATCTCAAAGGCGATGACGACCAGACAGCCTTGGTGAGATTAGCCCCCAGCCCCTTTGATGATGACGTGCATTCAGATTTGCCAAAGGGCTTGACCCCAGTACAAATCACAGGCGACATCACCACAGGCAAACCCCAAACAGGGGCGAGCTACTGGCGACTGACGGATTTGCTAAAATGGCAAAATGGCGACACTTTGGACTTTGCGAGTGTGCAAAGCGGTGGGCTTGCCAATTTACCAGTAGAAAATCGCACCCATGTGGCAATCAATCGCCATAGCCAAAGTGCCGAAGATGGCAAGCTGTTTCAGACGGCAAGCTATGACTTAGGACATCAGCAAGAAAATGGTGCATGGGCGAATAAGCGATTGGGCTTTGTGGTGTTTGGCGAGCAAGTGCTGCGTGATGATGTGGTAACATTTGGCGGCGAGCGACGTTTGTCCAATCTGCATGCCTTGGATATGACTGCTCCCGCGCCCACAGCTGGACTTTGTCAGCAGGTGAATGCCACCAAGGGCTTTTGTCTGACGTTGTTATCCCCTGCGGTGTTTGCTCATGGCTATTTGCCAAAATGGCTGGACACGGACAGCAAAACAGGCACATTGCCAAATACCGACATCACTGTCAAACTTAGGTCGGTGGCGATTGAGCGATGGCAAGCGGTGTCTGGGTGGGACAGCCTAGACTGGCAACCAAAAGCCATGCGTAAGGCGGTGTGTGCAGGCTCGGTATATTGGTTTGAGATAGTGAGCGGTGCGTTCGATGATGAGACGCTGGAGCAGTTTTATTTCAAAGCATTGTCTGATGATGAGCAAGACAGACGAGATGGTTTTGGGCTGGCGGTGCTGACGGCTTATAAGGCTGGTGATTGATTATACCGCCTTCGACTAATTTATTTTAATTGATTGATTTTTTTATATTTTATTAAGGATTTATGATGATTTCTCGTATTTTTCATGTACAAGCATTGTCCGCCCTGCATGTGGGTACAGGTCAAGGCGTGGGCGTGGTGGATTTGCCCATTGCCAGAGCTCGTGCTACCAATTTGCCTATCGTGGCAGGGTCTGCACTCAAAGGTGTGCTGCGTGATGAGCTGACAGGCAAGCAGGACAAGAGTGATATTAATCTGCTGTTCGGTCCAGACAATGCAAGCGACCCAAGCCATGCAGGGGCGGTAGCGTTCGGTGATGCACATCTGCTCTTATTGCCGATACGTTCGTTTGCTGGTGTGCTGGCATATGCCACTTGCCCCTTTATTCTACAGCAGTACAAGCGTGATACAGGTGTGGATTTGGCAATCCCAACCATCAATGACAACACCGCACGTATCACCGATGGCAGTAGCCTAAAATTGGGTAATAAGATTGCTCTAGAAGACTTGGACATCAATGCCGAGCATTCACCAGTGGCAGATGAGTGGGCGAATGCGATTGTGAGTGCATTGTATCCAGATGGCACGCCTAATGGGGAAGAGTGGCGACAGTTGGTATCCGCACGCTTTGTGATTTTGCCTGACGATGTGTTTTCGTTCTTGGCAGACACAGCGACCGAGATACGCACTCGCATTCGCATTGACCGCACCACACGCACAGTCCAAGATGGGGCATTGTGGACAGAAGAAAATCTCCCTGCCGAATCGGTGCTATGGGGTGTGCTGGGTGTGGCAAATGCCCGCAAGCAAGGTGAAAACAAACCAGCCGAAGCATTGGCACAGCTGTTGCCCCAAGGCGAAACCACGCTACAAATTGGCGGTAAGCACACCGTGGGGCGTGGCGTGTGTCGCCTGCTTATCGCCCAGCACAATAAAGGAGCGTAAACATGGAGATTCGTACGCACAAATATGCAGGGCTTGCCTATCCATTGGTAGAAAAAGTCAAAAACAGCGATGTTGAAGCAAAATACCGCACCTTGGCACTTAATTTTCCTACCATGATAATGCAGGCAGGGCTGGCACAGGCGATTGGGTTTTTGAAGGCTAAGGGCAAAGATGAACACACCTTGTTGCTACAGCATATCGAAACGGTGCTAAAAATCAACGACTTGCACGTCAAAACCATCAAATCGAACATCAGCGAGTACCAGTTACTCACTCGCCAAGCGATAGAAGCCGCCAGTTGGCTAAAACGCTATACTCAAGCATTGCTTGACAAAAATAAAGCAGGAGCGTGATATGGAGTTGATGAGAAATAGCCTACAAGAAACGGTTGAGCGTATCGATTCTGCCAATGCAGGACTGCTGGTACAGCGTGGCTTAGCTGTCTTTGAAAAAGATGGCGAAAAACCAATGAAAAGCAAACACCTAAGACGCATTGCGGGCGTGAATGCAGATGAGCTGTACAAACAAGCCCTAAGCCGCTGGCAACTGTCGACCCAGCGTGATGACTTTGCGTGTGTCTTTGCCAAGGTGCAAGGGCGAATGATGATGGGCTTGTCATTGGGCGGTGCGTTGGATACAGGGGTCATTAGCCAGCATAGCTATGGCATGCCGATGATACCAGCGTCATCGGTCAAGGGGGTGGTGCGTGATTATTTTGAACGTCTGTACCAAGCCTATGATGAGCAGGGCAAGCCACTATTTCATGACAAAAAGCCCGTACTGGACGACAAATGGCAAGCGGTGAGCGATGTGCTGTTCGGCACAGATGATGACAGCAATGCCAATGCAGGCTATGTGATATGGCATGACGCATGGTGGATGGCGGACACGACCAAGCCATTTGTGGTGGACGTGGTTACGGTACATCATCAAAAATATTATGGCGACGAAGCCACGCTAAGCAATGCCCTTGACAACACCGAAAATCCTATCCCTAATGAACAACTGGCAGTGCAGGGCGGTTTTTATTTTGCGGTGCAAGGCAGCGACGGCTGGGCGGATTATGCCAAAAAACTGCTAAGTAAAGCCTTAACTGACAGCGGTATGGGAGCAAAAGGGTCATCAGGTTATGGGTATTTTGAGATTGATAAACGTGCCACCGATAACTTTGCAGAGCAAAAAATAGCCGCCAACAAAGCTATGCAACATGCTCAGTCATTACAAAATCTAAGTCCTAATCAACAAATCATTCAGCAGTTTATGAATGGTCTGCCTGATGAAAGTCAATGGAAAGGTGATCCCAATAAATCACCTAACGTAATGATAGATGGTAAGAGTTATAATTTTGCGACTTTATTTAATATGGTCAAAGACTGGCAAGAAAAAGATGATGTGATTTTTGCTATCGATATGTTTAAACTCAAATTACCGATTTTGCTTGGTGGACCAATCCCCAAGCATCCAAAATGGAAAGAGCGTATCAATCCATTAAAAAAGAAATTTGATATCGAATAAGCTGTACATTGGGGTGATACAGATGACCGTATTGCTCCGATGATTTCCCCCTAACAAAAAAAGAGAAGTGGTATGAAAACCTTAATATGTCTTGTGTCTGCACAATCCGCCGCCAACATGAACTCTATCAATGACATCAACCCTGATAAAGTGGTTTTGATGACAACCAGTAGCATGACAGAGAATGCGAATAACCTGATGACAGAGCTAAAGAATATTGGCAAAAGCTCCGAACTCTTCCACATCACCCAAGAAAACAGCATGCAATCATTGTCAGCTCAGTATAATAACTGGCTTAATGACAATATTGGTAAATGCGATGAGATTGTGGTGAATATCACAGGCGGTACAAAGCTCATGAGTATCACGGCTTATAATGTATTTAGCGACTTTGGTGTTCGCTGTTTTTATCAAAACCTTGAACCCAATCAACTGATGTGGCTAGATGATGAAAGCGTGATTGATAATATTGGTTATAATACCAGCCTAAAACGTTATTTGAAGATATATCGGTTTGATATCAAAAACAGTCAGTCATTGGCAGATATACCAAAAGCACACAAAGAATATGCCAAGCTGTTATTTGAAGAATTGTGCTATCCTAATAATTATGAATACACCCTATCATTGATTGGTAAAATCAACGCACACACTGCCAAAAAGAAAATGGAGTTAAACAATTATACGCTTGGTAGTGATGATATAAACGTGCTTAGTGAATTGATGAATGAGACAGGTTTATTTACGCTTGATGATAATAAAATTAAATGTGTAGATGAACAAGCTCGTACATTGATGAATGGTGGCTGGCTTGAGATTATCGTTGCTGACAAAATGCGTGGCAAAGATTATCGAGACATTAGCCAAAGTGTCGAGATAGCCAAAAGCACCCAGCGTAAAGGCGTGCATACCAATCAGGAACTGGACGTGATGGCAATGCGTGGTAATCAGTTGGTGATGGTAGAGTGCAAAACCAAAAAATGGGAAAATGCTACTGACGCTTCAGGAGCGATTTATAAGTTGTCATCATTGAGGGATATTGGTGGGTTGAATACTTATCCGATATTTGTGTCTTTGCGTGATTTGCCAGCCAGTGCCAAAACTCGTGCCGCAGAGATGGGTGTTAAAGTGATTTCAGGACAGACGGATATCATGGCTTTGTCATCAAAACTCATGGAGCATACATAGAGCTTACTTATATTCCGCCACATATAGTCTTTTAAATTCAATTTAGTACATCATCAAACTCGCTTGTAAGTACTACTTGTACTATCTTTGCTCGTTTTCCTTGTCCTAAAATGAATTTATTTGACTATAATAGCCATCTTTTGTAAGTTTATAAAATAGAATAATTCATCAATAATTTGTCATAATACATCAATCATTTAACAACTAATGGGTGTATTATAATGAATGGTATCTATGTTTCTGCACTTAATAAAGTGATGATTTATGGCTTTGAAGGTTTTTATGATAGCCTAGTGCAGGCATTTGGACAAAACCCTTTAAGTTATCAAAACTTTATTAACCGTACTTGCCGTGCAACTTTGCCATTGTTATGCCATGACGAAGCGATGTATTATGCGGTGGCTTATGGTATCTCGCATTTCAAGACTTTTGGTGATGTACTGGCAAGCTATATCACACCGAACAATATTCATACTTATGAGAATGTGATAGACTATGGTTGTGGACAGGGTATTGCCACGGCGGCATATATCGATTATTTGGCAAAAAACCGTCGCCATGACAGCATTGGGCTGAATGTGTATTTGATTGAGCCATCTGCCATTAGTCTGACTATCGCCAAAAAACTGGTGCGTAATATGGCAGACTTTCATGGTGTAATGATTAATGTGCATGCCATCTGCGGTGAGTTGGATAAGGTGATTTTGCCTGTGGCTTCTCATGCGTATCGCACAGTGCACTTGTTTAATAACGTGCTAGATGTGCCTACGGTGCGTGCATCTTTGCCACGTCTTAGCCGTCAAATGCAGTCTATTGATGGTGAGCATGTGGTATTGGCGTGCAGCCCTGATTATTCTGACGCTATGAAAGGCTTTCGTACATTAAGCCATAAGCTGGGTGTGCCTGATGTGGATATTTATCAGTATAGCATAGCTCACCAAGAGTACCGTGTGATACAACAACAATGGCGAATGTCCAATTCTGTGAGAATTGGCATGGGATTTGAATTTTGTATCGGTGAGCCTTATGATTTTTATCATGGCTTTGATAAATGTTCTTAGGGCTTTGGCTTTTTTGTGCAACTTAAATAATAAAGCTGTAGAAAAATAAAACTAATACAATGTATCCATTTGTTATTATTAGTAAGGTGCGGTGTAAACCCAGTAATAAAATAATTTTTTTCTATAATTGAGATAATAGCATGATGAGTTTGTTTGATGATTTGGAAGATAATCATAAAAGCGTGTTGGATAGACTTATTGATAGTGGTTGTTTTATCAATACGTCATTTTTGGCACATCGACATGATGATGGCAAGGGTATTGTGATTGATGTGCCTGATGGCAGATTGTATTATTCGCCTTATTTTTTTGATAAGCAAGTGAGTGATGAATTCGTTGATTATTTTTTGGCGTGCGACAATATCAGTCATCACAGCTATGATTGGCAGCACGAAAGCAATATCAATCATTTACCATTTAAAAATATTCTATGGCATCAAGATGAAATATCTATGTATGGCAAAACCCATCTATTGCCACGCATATCAGCATGGTATGGCGATGATGACCGCCCTTATACTTATTCTGGCATTACCCTACAGCCAAAACCATGGACGAACAAACTTAACTGGCTAAAACAGCAGCTATATCCAGTATGCAAGCGTGATTTTAATAGTGTATTGCTCAACTGGTATCGCACAGGAGAAGATTATATCAGTTGGCATACCGATGACGAGCCAGCACTTGGGGTTAATCCATTGATTGCCAGTATTAACTTTGGTGAATCCAGACGATTTTTAATCCGCAGAATGGACAATCATGATATAAAATGCGAAATCCCACTACATCATGGCAGCGTATTGGTGATGGCGGGGGCATTGCAGCACCATTGGCAACACAGCGTACCAAAACAAAAGAAAGTTAATCACAGTCGTATCAATCTCACCTTTAGAAATATTTATCTCTCGCCATAGAACATATTTTATGGTCTTTTAAATTCAATTTAGTACGTCGTCAAACTCGCTTGCTGTATTAATCATCTACAGACAGTTACAGATGGTCTATATTTTAATAATTTTTTTGGATAAAGTGTTGGGCAATGTTCCTTTGTTGTGGGTGATTGTAATTATTAATCATCGTTGCAGTCATTAATACACGTTTTTATGATTTGAATTGTTTTTTTGGCAAAAACTGGTTAAAATTTCATCAGCTTTTTTGTATGATTTTTAAGTATTTTTTTGTCAGCTAAGTTTTTGATTTTGTTTAACAAAAATATAGTCGAACAGTTCAAATCCTTCCTTGATTTGCAAGGGATTAAAATCTCACGTCTTCTACATTCCCTTTAGATGATGTATCATTGGCTTATCGTGAGCTGTATGGTATTGAAGGCTACCCTAAAAATGCGTTTGAGACTGTAGTATTGCTACATGCTATTAGAGCTTACCATGTTAATAAAAAAACACGAGATTTAATAAAGCCCAACCAACCACTTAAACTACACGAGGTATATACAGATGACTTCCCTATCACAAGAGGACTTCAATCTTCCCCCAGAACTACGCAAGGAGAGAATAAAACAAATGAAAGAAGCGAACGAGATGCTGCGAGGAGAGAGGCAACAAATGTCATCAATAAGTTCTTCACTCTCAGAATACCTAGCGGCACAGCCAAACTGGTCTCAAACAATAACAACACCCAAGAAAGAACCAGACCCAAACAAGTAGCTGGCAAGACTTTTGGTTTACCTGAAATACTTAAAGGACTTAAACCAAGAATCAATACCACAACTACTATGGGTAAATATAGTCAATTAAAATTGCAATGATACAGCGTTGACAGCTCCCTTATGTACTACTTGTACACGGCGGTTGCTGTCGCCTTGTCTCATTTTTATTTTAATCGACTATACCATGCTGCTGGTTTAGACTTGGTAGAGAACTTAATTACGTTCAAATCCTTCCTTGATTTGCAAGGGATTAACCCCAAAACCTTGCCCCACCCATGTCAAACTTGCTATAATCCACCTTTTACTTACTAGAACTATCATGCCTTACCATTTATTGCCTAAAACTGTCCAAGCGGACAAGCGTACCTTGCGTGTCATTTCCATTAATGTCAATGGGCTGCGTGCCGCCCACAAAAAAGGACTGCTGGCGTGGATTGAGACTTCTCAAGCGGACGTTATCTGTATGCAGGAGACTCGTATCACACACGAGCAGTGGACGGACGCATTCAAGCCTGCTGGCTGGCATTGCCATCTGTTCCCTGCCGAGCGTGCTGGCTATGCTGGGACGGCGATTTACAGTCGCTTGCCGTTTGTGGCGGTGGACGGCTTGGGTTTTGAGCTGGCGGACAGTCAAGGGCGGTTCACCTGTGCGAGCTTTGATTTGTCTGCGTGGGGACTGGATAAGCCTGTGCATATTGCGTCTTTATACCTGCCATCTGGCTCATCGGGCGAAGACGCTCAAGCACGCAAGGATTTGTTTCTTGACGAATACAAGACTATCTTAAAACGCTGGCGAGACGAAGACAAATCCATCATTGTTTGCGGCGATTACAATATCGTACACAAACGTATCGACATCAAAAACTGGTCGGGCAACCAAAAGGCTTCAGGCTGCCTGCCACATGAACGTGCTTGGCTTGACCACATCTATGATGAGCTGGGCTATGTGGATACGTTTCGCGTGGTGCGTCATGAAGCGGACGTGTATTCGTGGTGGAGCAACCGTGGGCAGGCTCGTGCCAAGAATGTGGGCTGGCGAATTGATTATCACGCCTGTTCATCTGATTGGCGTGAGCGGACAGCTGGGGCGTGGGTGTATCGTGAACAATCGTTCAGCGACCATGCCCCTGTGGTAATTGATTATGTGATATAAAGGTTGTATAGTGGATGGGCTGACAACCGTCATTATCACGGCAAAATCTGCGAGCCGATGATAACATTTCACTACATAAACTGTCATAAAAATTGCGTATAATACAAGGGCAACAAGCTGTTTTTTAAACATTCTTTTAAGACAATAGGAGCTATTATGCCTTTTCAAGATATGACAGGACAAAAAGTCCCAAGCATTACTTTCCCAACTCGTCAAGGCGACGCATGGGTGAACGTTAGCACTGATGAGCTGTTCGGTGGCAAAAAAGTGGTGCTATTTTCACTGCCGGGGGCATTCACGCCAACGTGTTCATCGACACATTTGCCACGTTATAACGAATTGGCGAGCGAATTCAAAAAACTTGGCGTGGACAGTATCCTATGCGTGTCCGTGAATGACACCTTTGTGATGAATGCGTGGGCAGCCGACCAAGAGTGCGATAATATCACCGTCATTCCTGATGGCAATGGTGATTTTACCAAGGCAATGGGGCGTTTGGTGGACAAGGGTCAGATTGGTTTTGGGGCTCGTTCATGGCGTTATTCGATGTTGGTCGAAGATGGTGTGATTACCAAAATCTTTGATGAGCCAGAAAAAGACGGCGACCCCTTTGAAGTATCGGACGCTGATACGATGATTAAGTATATCGACCCAAATTGGTCAGATAAAGCATCTGTTTGTATCATCACCAAGCCCGGTTGTGTACACTGTGCCGCCGCTAAGCAAACTCTGAACGAACGTGGCTTGGCGTACGAAGAGATTGTGCTAGGGCGTGATGCCAGCATGACTTCGGTACGTGCCATCACAGGACGTGAAACTGCTCCACAAATCTTCATCGGTGGCAAACACATCGGTGGCAATGACGAGCTACAGGCGTATATCGCAAGCCCAGCGTGCGAGATTTGATGATGTACATGAATTAAGTAGCGTCATAGACTTGCAAAGCAATGAACAGCAGTTCTTAATGAAAGGACTGCTGTTTTTTTATGGGGTTGAAGTACTGGTTGATTGACAGATAGGTGGATTGACACAAAACACCCATTGATAAAATCGCCTAATCGACATAAACGTGATAAAATAGAGAGATTTTTATCAGCTGAATATTAATATATAAGGAAAATCCCATGAGTGATGTTCGTCTTGCTAACTTCTCTGCAGGTCCTGCCAGTATCCCCACCGAAGTGCTACAACAAGCCCAAAGCGAGCTTTTGAACTGGCGTGGCATTGGGGCTTCTGTGATGGAGATTAGCCACAGAAGTGCCGATTATATTGACGTTGCCCAAAAAGCCGAAAGCGACTTACGCACGCTCATGAATATCAATGATGACTATGCGGTACTGTTTTTGCAAGGGGGAGCGGCGTTGCAGTTTTCGGCAATTCCTTTGAACTTGCTAAACGGTGGCACAGCGGATTATTTGGATACAGGGGCGTGGTCTACCAAGGCGTACAAAGAAGCCAAGCGATACGAAGCCCTAGGACTTGGCAAGATTAACCTTGTGTCAAAAGGTGATGGCACAGACGTACCTGACGCAAGCACTTGGCAGCTCACCGATGGGGCAAGTTTTTTTCATTATTGCCCTAACGAGACCATTCACGGTGTACAGATGTTCGATGTGCCAAAGGTGAATGCACCGATTGTAGCGGATATGTCGTCTTGTATTTTGTCCGAGCCGATTAATGTCAATGACTTTGGTATGATTTACGCAGGGGCACAAAAGAACATCGGACCTGCTGGCTTGACCTTGGTAATTGTCCGCAAAGATTTGCTGGAGCAGGCGAGTGCATGGTGTCCTGCCATCATGAATTACAAAAATCAGCTAGAAAATGACTCCATGCTCAACACCCCAGCGACGTATGCGTGGTATCTGTCTGGTTTGGTGTTTGAGTGGTTGTTGGCACAAGGGGGTGTGGCAGCCATCGCCAAGACCAATCGCCAAAAAGCCGAGCTGCTGTACCACACCATTGATGACAGCGACTTTTATCACAACAATGTCAATCCGCAATACCGCTCCATCATGAATGTGCCGTTTACACTCACGGACAGTTCGCTGGACAAGCTATTTTTGGCGGAGTCCAAAGCGGCAGGGCTATTGCACCTAAAAGGTCATCGTGTGGTCGGCGGTATGCGTGCCAGTATTTATAATGCGGTGAGCCTATCGCAGGTTGAGCAATTGACCGACTTTATGCACGCCTTTGCCAAGCGTCATGGATAACTTGTCATGACGAGATTGGTCAAAACGAGATTTGCTAAAGCAAAATTCGCTAAAAATGGTATCAAAAATAGTACCAAAAACCACATGACAAAAAATCTGTTTTTTGGGCTATTTGCCACGCCAATACTTGCTGCGGCATTGACTTTTGTGCCAACTTCAACCGCTCTGGCAAAGATGGTACATAGTACCACGGTAAGCCTTGGTGAAGTGCCGCATTATACCATTGCCAAGCATTTGCCCTATGCCAATCCCAATGCCAAGCAGGGCGGCACGTTGTCTATGGCGGCAAATGGCACGTTCAATAGTCTAAATCCATTCATTGACAAAGGCGTGCCAGCGACAGGCACGATGTATCTGTATGATACCTTGATGACAGGCTCACTGGACGAAGTGGCGGTGATGTATCCACAGCTTGCCACTGGCGTAACTTATGACAGCGATGATAACAGCTGGGTGATTTATCATGTCAATCCCAAGGCACGATTTTGGGACGGCACAGCGGTAACGGCACACGATGTCAAGGCAACCTTTGATGCGATATTGAGCCAAGGCTTGATGTCGTGGCGGAGCTATTTGGCAGATGTGGACAGGGTTGAAGTCTTAAATAGCACCGATGTTAAATTTATCTTTAAAACGGCTGACAACAAAGAAATCATGATGTTGGTCGGTCAAATGCCGATTTTTGCCAAGACGAGTATTGAGACGAGTTTTGATAAAGTGAGCCTAACGCCGCTCATGGGTAGCGGTGCATACCAAGTCGGCAAAGTGGACGCAGGACGCAGTATCAGCTACAAAAAAGACCCTAATTATTGGGGGCGAGATTTGATGGCGAATGTGGGACGCTACAACTTCGCTGAGCTGAAATATGTGTATTATCAAAGTGATGAGATTGCCTTTGAAGGCTTTAAATCTGGACAATACCGCTTTCGTGTGGAGAACAAGGCACGCAACTGGGCGACGGCGTATAATTTTCCAGCGGCGGTGAGCGGACAAATCAAAAAAGAATCCCTTGTCGATAGCAACCCAATTCCCATGCAGGGCATGGTGATGAATCTTCGCCGTCCGCTGTTTGATGACATTCGCACTCGCCAAGCACTCAATTTGGCATTTGATTTTGAATGGATGAATCCTGTGCTGTTTTATGGACAATATGAGCGGTTGCACAGTTTTTTTGGCGGTTCGGAATTGATGGCGACAGGCAAGCCCAGCATTGAAGAGCTTGCGGTATTAAACACTTTGCCATTAAACGACGCATACGAAAAATCTGCCTTAATCGCCACGCCTATTCCCTACACAAGCACAGGTGATGGTTACAATCGGCACAATCTCATCACCGCTCGCAGTCTATTGCTCCAAGCTGGCTTTCGTTATCAAGCAGGCAAGCTCATCAATACCGATGGCACACCTGTCAAGATTGAGATATTGATGGGTAGCGACAGTCTTAACCGTGTACTGCTACCTTATGTGCGTAATCTGACACGGCTTGGCATAGACGCACGTATTCGCCAAGTGGACAGACCGCAGTATCTGCAAAGAATGCGTGAATTTGACTTTGACATGACGGTGGATATATTCGCCCAAAGCTCGTCCCCCGGAGCGGAGCAGGCGTATATGTGGGGGTCAAAGGCGGCGGACGAAGCAGGCAACCAAAACAGCATAGGCATCAAAAGTGCCGCAGTGGACAGGGTGATTGCCCTGCTTATCGCCGCCGAAGACCGTGAGCAAACCATTTTGTACACCAAGGTTTTGGATAGGCTGTTGCAGTCAGGCTATTATCTTGTGCCGATGTATGGCAAATTGGGTACAAATGTCGCCTATTGGCAAGAATACCGACACCCAGCACGCTTGCCAAAATATGCGGTGGGGATTGATTATTGGTGGGCGGAATGATTTGGGCGGAGTAATTGGCTAATAGGTGGATTGGTGAATTATTGCTAAAAATCAATAAGTTATATGTAGTTACAACCGCCATTTTTTAAAGCAAGCACAACCGAAATATCTAATCTCAACCCAAACCAAAAACCAAGACATCATCTAAAGTACAAGCCAAAACACAGTCTAAAACACAGCCACATTAACCCAAAACCCAAACACAAGGACAGCCCATGCCAAGCATTCACCCAATTGCCGCTTTGGACGACAACTACATTTGGCTCGTGGCACACGACCGTCAAGCGGTGGTGATTGACCCCAGTGAGAGCGTGCCTGTACTGGATTTTTTGGCGGTGCATGGGCTGGACTTGGCTGGTATATTGATTACCCATCATCATGCCGACCATGTGGGCGGTGTGGCGGACTTGCAGGCGAGATTTCCCCATGCCAAGACCTATGCTCATGCCAAGCATGGGGTGGCGGCTACGCATATACATGATGGCGATGTGCTGCATGTGGCGGATTGCTCATTCACCGTGCGAGATACGGCAGGGCATACCGATACGCATTTGAGCTATTTGTTGAATGATGGCGACAAAATTCACGTTTTTTGTGGGGATACGCTGTTTTTGGCGGGCTGTGGGCGAGTGTTTACAGGTACGATGGAGCAATTGTTCCACAGTTTTGTTCTGTATGATGGCTTGGCTGATAGTACAAAAAATGACACAAAAGATACTGCAAATGGCATAAGTGCCGATGATGTCATCTTTTATCCTGCACATGAATACAGTCTTGCCAATCTAGCATTTGCCGCAGCGATAGAACCCAATAACCAAAAAGTGAGCGAATGTATAGAGCGTATCAAGGCTTTGCGAGCAGCTGGCAAGCCGTCTTTGCCAACGAGCTTGCATAATGAGCGTGAAATCAACCCCTTTGTGCGTGCATTGCGTAGTGCCTTTGATGAGCGAACGCTGCTGCACATTGGTACGCTTGGCGAACAAAAAGGCGTGGCAGTGCAGACGGACACCGCTTTTGGGGTGTTTAAGGCGTTAAGAGAATTAAAGAACAAATTTTAAGACAAAGATTTTAAGAC
>JAUNUB010000122.1 GCA_030538375.1 Moraxella sp.
AGCCGAACAATCAAAAGAGCCGTTGGCAGCATTGATACAACTTGCCACACAGTTTTTTGTCGAACGCACCCAAAAAGCCATTGTATTGGACAGTGCTGTTTTGGCATACCGCTGGAGCGGTGGGGCGATGGGCAGCCTTGTGCCGATTGATGTTAATCTGTCGGTGGACTTGATGGATTTGCAGGGTATTGACACCCAAAAATCCAAGCTGGTGCAGAACACAAGGCAGTTTTTGCTAGGATTGCCTGCCAATCATGTGCTGATGACAGGCACACGTGGTGCAGGCAAGTCGTCCATGGTGCGAGCGTTGCTCAAGGCGTTTTGTGATGAAGGGTTAAGAGTGATTGAGCTTGCCAGAGATGATTTGTCAATGCTTGATAAAATTCGTCAAGCAATTAAAACAGCGGACAATGGTTGTCGCTATATCGTGTATTGTGATGACTTGGCATTCAACAGCCATGACGAAAACTACAGAACCTTAAAAAGCGTGCTAGATGGGGCGTTGGACAGTGAACAAGACCGCCTGCTCATCTATGCCACGAGCAACCGCCGCCATCTGTTGCCACAGCTGATGAAAGACAATGTCAGTATCTATAATGGACAAACCGATGAAGTGAACCCTTATGAGACGATAGATGAGACCGTGTCGCTGTCTGACCGCTTTGGGCTGTGGGTGTCGTTTTATCCGATGAATCAAGAAGTGTATGTGCAGATTGTGGCACATTATTTGACAAAATACCAGCTGCCTATCAACGAGACGGCGACAGCAGAAGCACTCAAATGGGCAAGCAGCCGTGGTGGGCGTTCTGGGCGTGTGGCATATCAGTTTGTGCGGCATTGGGTGGGCGTGCAAAGACTGTGCGGTTGATAAGAGCTTGTAATTTATGAAATTTTTGCTGCTATTGGGCTTAATCCTGTGTGTCAATGCTGCCTATGCCGCTGCCTATGCCTGCACCACCCCAAAATCATATTACAAAAACGTCAGCTGCACTTCGGCTGGCGGTGTGTATTTGGCGGTCAAGGACAACGGTAGCCCTGTGGCACTGTTGGACAAAAATGGCAAACAAACTGCGGATTTGTTTGCCTACAGTGCGGTATTGCCAAAGTCGATGGCTCATGGCTTGTTGCCTGTACGCAAGGGTGATAAAATCGGCTATATCAACAGCCGTGGCAAGGTGGTGATAGCGTTGCGGTATGACAGCTTGGGCGGCAGTGCGTGGGCAAGACCTGTGGCAAACGGACGCATTGTAGTACAGCAAGATGGCAGGCTTGGGGTGATTGACACGGCAGGCAAGGTGATTGTGGCATTTTCGCATGAGTATCGCAGTATCAGTGATTTTCGTGGCGATAGGGCAACGGTAGTTACGAGCAATGCCACTTATCAGATTGATAAGCAGGGCAGGCGATTGACAAAAGAAACTGCGTCAAACACCAATACAGCGGATAAACCATCAGTCCCTATTTTTTATCCCCTCTTTTATCCTGAGTACCAAAATGGCAAATGGGGCTTTGTGGATAATAAAGGCGTGCTGATGATTACACATTCATTCAAAGAAGTGCGTCCGTATAGTGAGAGTTTGGCGGCGGTCAAGGAGAATGAACTGTGGGGGTTTATCGATTTGGCAGGCAATTTGGTGATTGAATTTCGCTTTGATGACGCAGGGCTTATTCATGAGAGCAAGCACGCCCCAAAGCTGGATACACCGCTGATGTTCATTGATGGCAAAGCATGGATTGGCAATTTGCACGACGGCACAAAGCTGTGTATCGACAGACAAGGCAATAATGTAAACTGTGAGTAAAAACAAGTTGTTAAATGGAACTGTCCCAAAATAAAGGAAAAAACAATGATACGCATTCATGAAATGTTCAAAATCGGCATTGGTCCATCAAGCTCGCATACGGTAGGACCGATGGTGGCTGCCAATCGTTTTTTGGGGCTGCTTAGCGATAATATTCATCAAGTGCGACGTGTGTGCGTTGAACTGTATGGCTCGCTGGCTTCTACTGGCAAGGGTCATGCGACAGACACGGCGATTTTATTAGGACTGCTTGGGCATAGACCAGACAGTATTGACACCCATCAAACGCAAAATTACCTAACACCCATCTATCAAACCAAGACACTGTGTCTAAATGGCGTGCAATCGATTGACTTTGACGAAACGGTGGACATGGTGTGGCACATGGACGCCAGTCTAAACTATCACCCCAACGGCATGAGTTTGACGGCATTTTTTGATGACGGACGACGGCTAAGTCAGACCTATTATTCTGTCGGTGGCGGTTTTGTGATTGCTGGTGATGATTTGGGGCTTGATGTTGTGCAGTCTGCTTGTGATGACAATCCGCCTTATCCTTTTGATTCTGCCGATGATATTCTGAAGTTTTGCACGCGTGATACCATTGCCATTAGCCAAATGATGATACACAACGAATGCCATTATCAAGATAAAAATGAGATTTATCAATATCTTGATGATATATGGCAGGTCATGCAAGACTGTGTCAAAGATGGCTGTCGGCATGATGGGGTGCTACCGGGTGGATTGCATGTCAAACGCAGGGCAAAAAATCTTTATGACAGTCTTTGCACGGAATACGGACAGGCAACGCACGATAATGGCTTGTTTGCGATGGACTGGGTGGATTTGTACGCCTTGGCGGTTAATGAACAAAATGCGGGCGGTGGGCGTGTGGTTACTGCTCCGACCAATGGGGCGGCTGGCATTATTCCAGCGGTGCTACATTATTATCGAGACTTTGTACCCAGTGCGACGACGGCAGGCGTGCATCAGTTTTTATTGACGGCAGGGGCGGTGGGTGCGTTGATTAAGCAAAAAGCGTCCATTTCAGGGGCGGAAGTGGGCTGTCAAGGTGAAGTGGGTTCGGCTTGTGCGATGGCAGCGGCTGGACTTGCCGAAGTGTTGGGTGGTACGCCAGCCCAATGTCTAAATGCAGCAGAGATTGGGCTTGAGCATAATCTTGGCTTGACCTGCGACCCTATTGCAGGATTGGTGCAAGTGCCGTGCATTGAGCGTAATGCGATGGCAGCGGTCAAAGCCATTAATGCTGCTCGCTTGGCACTGCGTGGTAATGGTGTTCATCATGTGTCGCTGGACAAAGCAATCTTGACCATGAAAGAGACAGGGCGAGACATGATGGATAAGTATAAAGAGACGGCTCGTGGCGGCTTGGCAATTCATGCGGACAATCGTATCACTGCGGTGAGTGTGGGCGTTAGCGTGAATTTTAGCCAGTGTTAAAAGGTCTTTTATGATTGTTTAAAATACAACAAGGCGACAACGTCCATTGTGTGTTCACTGTGTGCTGGTGGTGCATAAGAGTAGTAGTAATAGCAACGCCGTATCATCACCATTTTAATCGACCGCAATAAAGCATTTCAATCACAAAGCCCCATATTGTGCCCACGTCTCGCCTGTATCGTGGGCGTTTTTGTGTGCTTTGAGTAGGCAAATACTGACGCATTGCAGGGCGATGAGCAAAATAAGTGCCGCAAGCCTTATCCATGTCAGTTGTTTTGGGCTAAGCTGGGTGAATTTTGCCAGTATCGGTGTGATTATCGGCACGGCAAGCACTGCCACAAGACACCAAATACCACGGTCAAATATCCACAAAAACACCGCCATCAGTAGGGCAATAGGGTACAGGATTTTAATTAAAATATTCATGATTGACCCCAAGGCACTCCATAGACAATGCAAACAAAAGGGTGAAATCACTTCATCCTTTGTTGTCTTGAAATTTTGATTAACGCTATTTCGATTAACGATATAGTCATTTAAAATAAAAATGAGACAAGGCGACAACGTCCGCGGTGTACAAGTAGTACATAAGGACGTTGGCAACGCAGTATCATTGCAATTTTAATTGACGATATTAAGCGGCTGGCTTGATGGTTTCGGTCTCTACCACGTCAAGCACTTCAGTATTGGCAGCTTCAGTTTCTGTTGTCTGAACTTCATCTGCCTTTGCTTTATTTGCTTTGACTTCATCAGCTTTCACTTCAGTGCTGGCAGCTGCTGCACCTTTTGGCGTGTAGACCAAACCCAAAGTACGGCTGGTATCGGTACGCACACGGTCAAGCAGCATTGCGTCTTTTGATAGGTCTTGTCCATACGATGGAATGATGTCAACCAATTTGCCTTGCCATTTGCCAGCGACTTCATTAGGGAATGCTTTGGCAAGCAGCTCAAGCATCATATAAGGCGAAGTAGACGCACCGGGAGACGCACCCAACAAGGCACTCACTTTACCATCTTCGGACGCAAAAATCTCTGTACCAAACTGTAGCTTAGCAGGTTCGTTAGGCAATTTTTTGATGATTTGCACACGCTGACCGCCTTGGTCTTCTGTCCAGTCTTCCCATTTGGCATCTGGGTAGTATTTTTGGAGTTCGGCAAGTTTTTCGGCATCGCTTAGCGTTACTTGGCTAACAAGATATTTTACCAAATCCAAGTTTTCCAGTCCAACAGCAGCCATGGGTAAAGCATTGTCCTTGGTGGCAGACGCAAGCAAGTCGGTTTGTGAGCCATTTTTCAAAAACTTATTAGAATAAGTGGCAAATGGTCCAAACAGCACATATTTTTCACCATCTAGGTAGCGAGTGTCGATATGTGGCACAGACATCGGCGGTGCACCAAGCTCTGCACGTCCATAGACTTTGGCGGTGTGCTGGGCGGTGATTTCAGGATTTTTGGTCATCAAGAACAAGCCACCCACAGGGAAACCTGCATAGTATTTGCTCTCTGGCAAGCCTGTCATCTGTAGCATTTTGATGGCAGCACCACCTGCACCGATGAACACACGGCGTGTCTTGGTATAGCTTTTTGTGCCAGTGCTAAGGTCGGTAACGCTCACTGTCCAAGTACCGTCATCATTGGGGCTAATGCCTGTTACTTCGGTGCTAAGCGAGAGTTTAAAATTTGGTGTTTTTTGCAGATGATTAACCAGCTGTGTGGTGATTGCACCATAGTTCACATCTGTACCGATGTCCATGCGTGTAGCGGCGATTTTTTGGCTCTCATCACGACCAGCGGTAACCAGCGGTGCCCATGAGCCAATCTCTGCTTTGTCTTCGGTGTATACCATATCGCTAAATAGCGGCGAAGCAATCATCGCTTGATGGCGACGTTTCAAAAAGTCTACGCTATCCCCCCACACAAAGGCAATGTGCGGCACAGGGTTGATGAATGATTTAGGCTCGTCCAATGCACCTGCCTTGACTTGGTGAGACCAAAATTGCTTGGATACTTCAAACTGTGAAGCAATCCCTTCGGCACGTGTGATACTAATGCTACCGTCTGCGGCTTCGGCGGTGTAGTTCATCTCCATAAAGGCGGAATGTCCTGTACCTGCGTTGTTAAAGCCGTTGGAGCTTTCTTGCGCGACTTTGTCCAGACGCTCATACATGCGAATTTGCCAGTCGGGTTCAAGCTCGGTCAGATATGTGCCAAGCGTGGCGGACATGATACCACCGCCAATCAACACCATATCAACCACAGGCTCATCGGCAGCGGTAGCGACAGGTTTGGTTGCGACTGGGCGATACAGATACGCCAAAGTTGCCACCAATAAAATCAACAGCAGCACGCCAAGGATAATGGCGATTTTTTTGAATTTTTTCATAAGCCACTCTTATGAGAGAGTAGGGTCTGCCGACAATTCATCACGCCAAACAATTAAGTTTGAAGTTTGTGGTAA
>JAUNUB010000123.1 GCA_030538375.1 Moraxella sp.
GAGTTATCTTCATAAAACTAGTATAACATGATTGTTATCTAGTACAGCCCCTTTATTTTAATCGACTATATTTTGGTTTGGTTTTTTGATTTTTGATTTACAGTCAAATAAATTAGCCAAATAAACTCACTTTAAAATAAGATATTAAAGTGAGTTTATTCAATTCCAAGACCGCACAAACTCAAAACAATCCCACAATCTCCCCGTTCACCACATCGATATTAAGTGCGGCAGGGGATTTTGGTAAACCGGGCATACGCATAATCTCGCCGCACAATGCCACCACAAAGCCTGCCCCAGCCGACACTTGTAGCCCACGCACAGTGATACGAAAGCCACTTGGTACACCCAGCAGTTTTGGATTGTCTGATAATGAATACTGCGTCTTTGCCATACAGATGGGCAATTTGTCCAGTTCCAATTTTTCGATTTTGCGAATATCGCTCATCGCTTCAGCACTAAAGTCCACGCCGTCCGCTCCGTAGATTTTTGTGGCAATGGCGGTTATTTTTTGTATAATGTCATCATTTGTATCATACACAAAGCCAAAATCACGCTGTGCATTGCACGCTGCCACAACCTTATGTGCCAAATCCACGCCACCAGCACCGCCATGCTCCCACACTTCGGTCATCGACACCGCTACGCCGCATTCATGGCACGCCTGCTCAATCATCTCAAGCTCGGCAACACTGTCCGACACAAAGCGATTAATCGCCACCACCACAGGCAGCCCAAAGGTGCTTTGCATGTTATCGATATGCTTTAGTAGATTGGGCAAGCCCTTTGCCAAGGCGGATATATTTTCGCTCGCAAGCTCTGTTTTTGGCACGCCGCCATTGTACTTTAGGGCTCGCACTGTCGCCACGATTACCACCGCACTGGGCTGTATATTCGCCAAGCGGCACTTGATATCACAGAATTTTTCTGCACCCAAATCCGCCCCAAAGCCTGCTTCTGTTACCGTGAACTCCGACAGGCTCATGGCAAGTTTGGTTGCCACCACCGAATTGCAACCATGAGCAATATTGGCAAAAGGCCCGCCATGCACCAAGGCAGGCGTGCCTTCTATCGTCTGCACAAGATTGGGTTTAAAGGCTTCTTTGAGCAGGGCGGTCATCGCACCGTGTGCCTGCAAATCTTTGGCAAAAACTGGCGTATTATCAAAGCGATACGCCACCAACATCTCGCCCAGCCTAGTCTTTAAATCCGCCAAATCATTCGCCAAACAAAACACCGCCATCACTTCGCTTGCCACGGTGATGTCAAAACCATCAGGACGAATTACCCCATCGCTAGGCTTACCCAGCCCACCCAAAACATTGCGTAACTGCCTGTCATTCATATCCAGCACACGTTTCCACAGTACTTTTTTGGGATTGATGTTTTGTTCGTTGCCTTGATAGATGTGGTTATCAATCATCGCTGACAGCAAGTTATTCGCACTGGTAATGGCGTGAAAATCCCCTGTAAAATGCAGATTGATATCTTCCATCGGCAGCACTTGAGCATGTCCGCCGCCAGCCGCACCACCCTTCACCCCAAACACAGGCCCAAGCGATGGCTCACGCAGTGCCAAAGTTGTACGCTTGCCAATATGTTGCAATGCGTCCGCCAGCCCAATGGCGAGCGTGGTTTTGCCTTCGCCTGCTGGCGTGGGATTGATGGCGGTTACTAGGATAAGTTTGCCATGATTTGTCGAGTTGGCAAAGGCATTATGGGTGTTAATTTTGGCTTTGTAATTGCCATATTGTTCAATATCTTGTTCATCTAGCCCAAGTTTTTTGGCAATCTCAAAGATGGGTTGGGCATTTTGCATGGCAGCTTTGGCAATGTCGTGGTCGGTAGGCATGATATTTCCTTGTTAGGTGTGTTCATGATTTGTCTTTGGGTTTAAAAACTAAGGGCGTGGCATTGTCTATCTTTTGGGTGTTTGTTTTTTAACGACTGAACTTGACAACGCATTACAGTTGAATTTATTTGCCTATAAAAAGGCTGTATTTTTTGGGTTTGACACAACGCATTCGTATAATCGATTAAAATAAAAATGAGACAGCACGACAGACCGCCGTGTACAAGTAGTATATAAGAACGCTTACAACGAAGTATCATTGCAATTTTAATTGACTACATCACACCAAAAAAATAAACCAGCTTGGTAAAGCTGATTTAACTGGTTTATTTTTTAAGCAAGCTACTGCTGAGCCGTCTCTGCTGTCGCAGTGGCTGTGGCTGTCGCAGGCTGGGCGGCTTGTGCAGTGGTTATTGTACCTGCGAACACAGGCTGACCATGGTCGTCAAACTTCACTTCTTCGGCTTTAGGAGCTTTGGCACGTGCTTGTTCAGCAGCAGTGTCCGTATAATCCACAGCGTGAACCTGCTCGCCTTTACCGCCGCACCCTGTCAAAGCCAATACAGTCGCCAGTACAGGAAACATTACAATCTTCATAATCACTCCATATCTTAATTACATTCAACAAACAAGACCTATCAGTCTGTTATTATGCCACAAATCCATCATGGATTAAACCAAATCTTCCACACGAATACGCACCACAGACTCTACGACAGAATCCAAGGCTTCGATTTTAGTGATAGCGTCGTTCATTTGCCGCTCCAGCACTGGGTCTAGGAGCATAACCACAGGCACACGCCCCGACTTGTCAATGTCCTGCTGCAACATCGCATCGATACTGATACCATTATCACTCAATATGCGTGTAATGTCCGCAATCACGCCCACTTCGTCCTTGACCGTCAATCGCAAATAAAAACCAGAAGTCATCTCATCGGCAGGCAATACACGCATGTCCGACAATTCATCAGGCACAAATGCCAAATGCGGCACATGATGGCTGTCTGTATCCGCACCAATCAAACGCACCAAGTCCATCACGTCTGCCATCACCGCCGACGCTGTCGCCCCAGCTCCTGCCCCATCACCATAATACAGCGACTGCCCCAAGGGGTGAGCGTCCACCATCACTGCATTTTTTACGCCATTCACATTGGCAAGCAAGGTGTTAGATGGTATTAACGTGGGGTGTACACGCAGCTCCACACCATGTTCACGGCGTACCGCAAAGCCTAAGTGTTTGATGGTATAGCCCAGCTCCTTGGCATATACCACGTCTTGCAAGGTGATTTTGGTGATACCTTCACAATACACCTTATCAAACTGCAGGGGAATACCAAACGCAATAGAAGCCAGCAAAGACAGCTTGTGTGCTGCGTCAATCCCTTCCACATCAAAGGTTGGGTCGGCTTCGGCATAGCCTAGGGCTTGGGCTTCCGCCAATACATCAGCGAACTTTTGTTGTTCATGACTCATCTTGGTCAAAATAAAATTGCCCGTGCCATTGATAATGCCTGTCAGCCAGTCAATTTTGTTGGCTGCCAAGGCTTCACGGATAATCTTGATAATCGGAATGCCCCCTGCCACCGCCGCTTCATACGCCACATGCACATCATGCTTGTCCGCCAAAGCGAAGATTTCGTTGCCATGTTCGGCAAGTAGTGCCTTGTTGGCGGTAACGACGTGTTTGCCATGCGTGATGGCGGTTGCAATCACGTCTTTGGCAACCGTTGTACCGCCTATCACTTCAATCACGATATCCACATCAGGATTGGTAACAATTGCCATCAAATCATCGCTTTGGACAATCGTAGGGTCGATGTCATCACGATGGCGACGTACCCCCACATGACTAATCACAATCTCGTGTCCTGTGCGACGTGTCAGTTCATCGGCATTGTCTTTGAGCAGCTTAACCACGCCTGTGCCTACTGTACCTAGACCCAATACCGCAAGTTTGATTGATTTACTCACAATCTTATCCTTTTTTTATTTCAAAATACAGCACTTATAACAACCATTAACTTTATCCAAACAAAAGCCATTTTATTTTTAACAAAACATGACAAGTGCAGATTTTTAGTTTTTGTTGGCAATAGCCGCTGCTGCAAGGCGAGCTGATGGCAAATAACCGCCCAACTGCGTGCCATTTTCGGCAAATACCGCTGGCGTACCCGATACACCCAACTTAAACCCAAGCTCAATATGCTTGCGTACTGGATTGTCCGCACACACTGGCGTTGGCAATGGACTGCCCGACTTGGCAGCGGTGATGGCAGCGTTACGGTCGGAGCTACACCAAATGGTTTCGGTCAAGCCAATCATCTGCTCGGAGCGTGGCCATGCTAGGTAACGCACTTCAATCCCTGCGGCATTGGTGGCTTTGATTTCGCTGTGGAGCAACTGACAATAATGGCATGTTGGGTCGCTAAACACATAAATCGCCGCCTTGGTCTCGCCTGTGGCTGGGAAGATAATCATCTCGGATTTATCCACCTTTGCCAGCTCTGTTCTGGCAAGTGTCGAATTAATCTCGTTACCAATATCAATCGGACTTTCGCCGCCCACTTGAATAATTTGCCCTTGAATGATGAATTGCCCTGTCTTGTCGGTAAATATAGGTGCCATGTCTTGCAAGGTAGCGATATAAATATCTGGCATTTTGGTCGACAGAATAGAGTCCACCTTGGCGTGAATGCCCGATTTGGCAAGATTGGCTTGCAGATTGGCAGCGACATCGGCTTCATCACCGCTAAGTTTGGTAGCAGGTTCGGCAGTGGGTTCGGCAGCGGCTTTGGTGGTATCTGCTGTGTTGGCTTTTGCGGTATTGGCAGTTACACCACTGTCTTGACCACACCCCACAACAGCCGCTCCCAACACACCGACCATTATCCACATAGACAGCGAGTGTACTGGTGAACGTGCTTTGGTTTGATGGCTGATTTGATGACCAGTTTGACGACGGTTTGACAAATAAGAAGATTGCATAAATTTGAACTCAATAATTTTTTAACTCGTCATTATGCCAAGTTTTTAACAAAAATGTATGTTTTTTTGGTAAATATTGTGATTTTGTTACAAAAATTTACATACTCACACACCGCTCACGGTTGGGCGGCAAGCACCGCTTCTACCTGCACCACTGTGTCTTGGCTGTGCATACGAATACTACTCAGGGCTGCGTAAGTGTCCAGCCACGCCACGGCAGTCGCTGCTTGTGTTGGTACGGTTACAAAGGTTAGTCGATTGCCATTGATATTCGCTTGAATACCCATATCACTCAGGGCATTTGCCACATCTGCCATGCTCATCGCTTGCTTAGCCCCTGCACTGCCATAACTGGCAAACCACGCCGCTTCTGCCACCGCCGCTTGGTAGTCCGTCTTGGCATTTTGTGCCAGCTTATTACTGCTTGTTATCGACAAATAAGCACATACCACACCCAAAAACACCCCAAGTGCCGTGAGTGCCAAGCGGTCTTTTTGGTTTAATCCTTGCCATTTTTGCTGGATTTGTTGCCCTATCTTGATGGCGGCGAGCTTGTTATTGAGTGTATTCATGCGATGTCATTTCTTGTCTTAATGGAATTTTTTAGCTTAATGGGTTAAGGCGTGTCTGTCTTTTGTATTTTGTATTTTGTCTCTTGTTTTTTTATAGTCGATTAAAATAAAACCGATACATACCCATTCGTGATTATTAGTAGGGTGCTTTGTTCCCCCACCAATAAACGTGGGTT
>JAUNUB010000010.1 GCA_030538375.1 Moraxella sp.
AAAGCCGTGTGTTTACCACAAACTTCAAACTTAATTGTTTGGCGTGATGAATTGTTAACAGACCCTAATCATTAATTAATGAAATAAACGTAGGAGTTTATCATGGCTCAAATCAAAGCCCCTGTATTTCCAGAATCCGTACAAGACGGCACGATTGTCGAATGGCATGTTGCCGCTGGCGATGCGGTCAGTCGAGACCAAGTGCTTGCCGAAATCGAAACCGACAAAGTGGTGCTAGAAGTCGTCGCCCCCGATGATGGTGTGGTAACGAACATCATCAAAGGTGTGGATAGCACGGTATTGTCTGATGAGTTGATTGCAGAATTTGAAGCAGGGGCTGTTGCCGCACCAAAAGCCGAGACTGCCGAGCAAAAAGCCGAAGCCAGTACCACTATAGACCCTGTCAGTGTCGCCGCTCCTATTCAGCCAAAAGCCGCTGATGAAGCCACGTTCAAAGACCAAAGCCCAGCCGTACGCAAAGCCGCCAAAGAGTCAGGTGTCAATCCAGCGGACGTGCAAGGCAGCGGACGTGGCGGACGTGTTACCAAGTCAGATATGGTGAACCCAACACTCAAGACCACCACAGGCAGCGTGATTGCCACCGCTGTGGGCGAACGTGCCGAGACTCGTGTACCGATGACTCGCCTGCGTAAGCGTGTGGCAGAGCGTCTGTTGTCCGCCACGCAAGAAACCGCCATGCTCACCACCTTTAACGAAGTGAACATGAAACCTATCATGGATTTGCGTGCCAAATACAAAGACCGCTTCGAAAAACGCCACGGTGTTAAACTTGGCTTTATGTCGTTGTTTGTTAAGGCAGCCACCGAAGCCTTAAAGCGTTTCCCAGCGGTAAATGCGTCTATCGATGGCGATGATATCGTGTATCATGGCTATTATGATGTTGGTGTAGCAGTGTCTAGCGACCGTGGTTTGGTTGTGCCTGTACTGCGTGATACTGATGGCATGGGCATGGCAGACATCGAGCGTGGTATTGGCGATTTTGCCGCCAAGGCTCGTGAAGGCAAATTGGCAATCGAAGACATGACAGGCGGTACATTCACCATCACCAATGGCGGTGTGTTTGGCTCACTGCTATCCACCCCAATCATCAACCCACCACAAACGGCAATCTTGGGTATGCACGCCACCAAAGAGCGTCCAATGGCTGTGAATGGTGAAGTGGTAATCTTGCCGATGATGTACCTTGCATTGTCTTATGACCATCGTCTGATTGATGGCAAAGATGCGGTACAATTCTTGGTAACCATCAAAGAATTGATTGAAGACCCATCAATGCTACTGCTTGACCTATAATCTATGTAAGACCTATCTTGAACGCTCAAGATAGGTTGTTTTCTTAAACGCAAAATTGAACTTGGTATAATATTATGAAAAATTCTTATGACTTAGTTGTTATTGGCGGCGGCCCTGGTGGCTATGAAGCGGCGATTCGTGGGGCTCAATTGGGCTTTAGCGTAGCGTGTATAGAAAAACGTGTACACAAAGGTGAGCCTGCCCTTGGCGGCACTTGTTTGAACGTGGGCTGTATCCCATCAAAAGCCTTGCTTGACAGCTCGCACCGCTATGAAGCTGCCAAGCACGAGATGGCAGACCATGGTATCACCACAGGTGAAGTAAGTATTGATGTTGCCAAAATGCTAGAGCGTAAAGACGGCATTGTCAAGCAATTGACAGGCGGTGTGGCAGCACTGCTAAAAGGCAATGGCGTGGACTGGCTGCAAGGCTGGGGTACGTTGGTTGATGGCAAAGGTGCAGATAAGCAAGTCAAATTCACGCCGCTAGAAGGCGAAGAAGCGAGCATTACCGCCAAGTATGTGATTTTGGCGGCAGGTTCTGTGCCTATCGAAATCTCTGTTGCTAAGACTGATGGCGAGTATATCGTGGACTCTACAGGGGCATTGGAGTTTGCCGCTGCACCTAAGCGTTTGGGCGTGATTGGGGCAGGGGTGATTGGGCTGGAGCTTGGTTCGGTATGGCGACGCTTGGGTTCTGAAGTGGTGGTATATGAAGCTATGCCAGAGTTCCTAGCCGTAGCCGACAAAGAAATCTCAAAAGAAGCTGCCAAACTGCTCAAAAAACAAGGGCTAGATATCCGTGTCAATACCAAAGTAACAGGTGCAGAAGTGGTTAATGGTGAAGTCGTTGTAACCACAGAAGTGGGCGGCGAAACCAAAGTAGACACCTTTGACAAACTTATCGTGTGTGTGGGTCGCCGTGCCTATGCCGAAAAACTGCTGGCTGATGGCTGTGGTATTGAGCTGACTGAGCGTGGCTTGGTGGCGGTAGACGACCAGTGCAAAACCAATCTTGACGGTGTGTATGCCATTGGCGATTTGGTGCGTGGACCGATGTTGGCACACAAAGCCATGGAAGAAGGCATGATGGCGGTAGAGCGTCTACATGGCGAAAAAGCCCAAGTGAACTATGACACCATCATCAGTGTCATCTATACGCACCCAGAGATTGCATGGGTGGGCTTGACCGAAGAGCAAGCCAAAGAGCAGGGCTACGAAGTCAAGACAGGCAGCTTTAACTTGGCAGCTAACGGACGTGCGTTGGCTCAAGGCGAAGGTCAAGGGCTCATCAAGGTGGTGGCGGACGAAAAAACTGACCGCTTGCTGGGTATGCATGCTGTGGGCGTAGGGGCTGGCGATATCGTCCACCAAGGCATGATTGCGATGGAATTTGTCTCTAGTGTTGAAGATTTGCAATTGATGACTTTTGCTCACCCAACCGTATCTGAAGCGGTGCATGAAGCAGCTTTATCGGCAGATGGTCGTGCCATTCATGCCATTCAGCGTAAAAAGCGTAAATAATTCAGTCTTGTATAGCGTGTGTTTACGCTACTGACGTTATGATACAGTGATTGACAGTCCCTTGGTGAGCGGTGCTTGCCAAGGGGTTTTTATGCCATGCCTTTAGCCAAAAAATAAACTGGCTTGGTTAGGCTTGCTTGATAGCGTGGCGACAAAATCCCATAAAACTGCTGACTTATCCCCAAAAATCTGCTATAATGAACGGCTAAACCGCTCTACAGCTAATGCTGGGGCTTAGGCAGGCTTTAGCAATGCAACGCTTGCCCGAATACATTCGCATTGCTTGATTAAGGATTTAGTTATGCTAACTAACCAAGACCGTGAAGCGATTATCGCCAAATACAAACGTGGCGAAAATGACACTGGTAGCCCAGAAGTACAAGTGGCTCTATTGACTGCTCGTATCAATGACCTGCAAGGACATTTCAAAGCTCACAAAGCCGACCATCACAGCCGTCGTGGCTTGATTCGCATGGTCAACCAACGCCGCAAATTGCTAGACTACCTAAAAGGCAAAGACCTAGGTCGTTATACTGACCTTATTGGTTCACTAGGCTTGCGTCGCTAATCGACTTTAGGGCGATTTTTATGATGAATACAATCCATACATCACATGGTGCGGCGTTGTTTGTGCTTATCGGTGTTGGTGCGATTTGTCATGAATGCTAACAAAAACGGCATACTTATCGGTGTGCCGTTTTTGTTGTTTTCACAAATGCTTTTATTCAATGGGGAATTGAGATGATTTAGAACTCTAAGGTTAGCGGTGTGTATATACCGAACAAACACCCTTAACCTTAGGGCTTTAAATGCTTGATTTCACACGATAAATTAAAAAAGGAACAATTATGTTTAATCCAATTCGTCAAGAATTTCAATACGGCAATCAACAAGTTATCCTAGAGACAGGGCGTGTCGCACGTCAAGCCAATAGCGTACTGGTACACATGGGCGATGTGTCGGTGCTGGTGGCTGTGGTGGTGCGTCCAGAAGCCGTGGCAGGACAAAATTTCTTCCCATTGACCGTAAATTACCAAGAAAAAATGTACGCATCTGGTAAGATTCCGGGGGGCTATGGTAAGCGTGAAGGGCGTGCCAGCGAGTTTGAAACCTTGACTTCTCGCTTGATTGACCGTCCGATTCGTCCGCTGTTCCCAGAAGGGTACTTTAATGAAATCCAAGTAACCGCCACCACCATCTCATCTGGCAAGACCCAAGATGCGGATATTGCGGCGATGATTGGTACGTCTGCGGCGTTGGCAATTTCTTCTGCACCGTTTAATGGACCGATTGGGGCGGCTCGTGTGGGCTTTATCAATGGCGAGTATGTGCTAAACCCAACATTGGCAGAGACCAAGCAAAGCAAACTTGACCTTGTGGTGGCAGGGACAAAATCAGCGGTGCTGATGGTAGAATCCGAAGCCCAAGAGCTGTCAGAAGACCAAATGCTAGGTGCGGTGCTGTACGGACATGCTCAGCAACAAGTGGTGATTGACAATATTAATGCCTTTGCGGCGGTCGTTGGTGCAAGCAAGCAAGAATTTGCCGCCCCTGCCATCAACGAAGAGCTCAACAACCTGCTAAAAATCAACTTCACCGACAAGGTCAGTGAAGCCTACACCATCACCGTCAAGCAAGACCGCTATGCACGCTTAGATGAACTCAAAGCCGAAGCCTTGCTACTTGCAGGTGATGAGAATGCCGAAGATTATGCCGATAAACTTGCTCAAATCAAAGAATTGTTCGAAACACTCAAATACCGTACCGTGCGTGATAATATCCTATCAGGCAAGCCACGCATTGACGGACGTGATTTAGAAACCGTGCGTGCCTTGGACGTACAAGTGGGCGTATTGCCTTATACGCATGGCTCGGCATTGTTCACTCGTGGCGAGACGCAAGCCCTTGTGGTTACTACGCTTGGCACGACTCGTGATGTCAATCTTGTCGATACTTTGGCAGGCGTGAAACAAGACAGCTTTATGTTGCACTACAATTTTCCGCATTATTCGGTGGGTGAAACAGGTCGTGAAGGCGGCCCAAAACGCCGTGAAATCGGACATGGTCGCCTTGCTCGTCGTGGGGTGCAGGCTATGTTGCCAGCAACAGACCGTTTCCCATACACCATTCGTGTAGTGTCCGAAATCACCGAATCCAATGGCTCATCGTCCATGGCATCGGTGTGCGGTGCAAGTCTGTCCTTGATGGACGCTGGCGTACCACTTAAAGCCCCTGTGGCAGGTATCGCCATGGGCTTGGTCAAAGAAGGCGAGCGTTTTGCGGTGTTGTCGGACATCTTGGGTGATGAAGACCACTTGGGCGATATGGATTTTAAAGTGGCAGGCTCGGTCAATGGTATCACGGCTTTGCAGATGGACATCAAAATCGAAGGCATTACCGCCGACATTATGGAGCAGGCATTAAAGCAGGCTCATGCAGGACGTATCCATATCCTAAATGCGATGAATGAAGTCATCTCAACCAGTCGCACCGAGATTAACGCCCATGCCCCTAACTATGCCACGATGGAAATTAACCCTGAAAAAATCCGTGATGTCATTGGCAAAGGTGGTGCAACCATTCGTGCCTTGACCGAAGAAACAGGGGCAACGGTCGATATTGACGACAATGGGGTGATTCGTATCTTTGGACAAAACAAAGCGTCCACTCGTGCTGCCATGACACAAATCGAAGCTATCACCGCCGAAGTGGAAGTAGGTACAGTATACGAAGGTACTGTGGCACGCATTGTAGAGTTTGGGGCATTCGTTACCATCTTGCCGGGTACTGATGGCTTGGTACACATCAGTCAAATCTCTGATGAGCGTGTGGAGCGTGTTAGCGACTACATCAGCGAAGGTCAAAAAGTCAAAGTGCAAGTCCAAGACATCGACAATCGTGGACGCATTAAACTTACTATGAAAGGTGTTGAGCAGTAATCTTGTTGCCTTGAGAGAGCATAAAAGTTAAAAAACCGCTGTTGTGATGATGGCGGTTTTTTTTGTGGTGAATAATATTTTTGGGTCTCTTTGGTGCTGGTGATGAAGCTAAAAATCCACTCCTGCAATAACTGAATTAATCATAAGTAGTGTGCGAGAGTTGTAGATTTTTTGAGGGGTCAAACGGTATAATTGGCTGGCATAACCTGCACATGTTGATGTTGTGAAGAGATATTTTTCTAGTGATTGAGGGCTTATGATGCCTGCACTGTACATTCGATAAGTAGGATAACTAAAATCATCTGGCGATAAGCAGGTATTACTGGTTTTATCGACAAATGGTTCTTGCTTTATGGTATCAGCAATTGCATATTCAGAAAAGAATAAAACAAGCAGGGCGATAAATAAGGTGTTTTTCTTCATTAAGACCTTCTTTGATAAAAAATGATGTCAGCTCAACATTACGGTAAGAATACTTAAAGGGTGTCGCCGTAACAAACCAGTAGCAGATATTGTAAATGGTATGGTTGGTGATTTTATGAACAGTGCGATGATAAATTTTCTCACCATAAGACAGAGCTTATTGCTATTAATATGCCCTAAGTATGACTGCATAAGGTTAATGCAGTCATTGGCTGTGTATATAGGTTAATAACTGGGTCTGGTGTTACAGCTGATGAGTGTGCTAGTGTTAAGACAATTAGTTCTAGTGCCGTTAGAATAGGGTGTGTAACTGGGGTAAATCTGCGGTCTGGCTTGGCTCATTTGCTGGCTTATGCGATTAATTTGTTCAGTTTGCTATAGCCTTGAGAGATGCTGTTCATTGCTGACCTGAATGACTGTGCCAGTTGTTGTCTTTCAATTTCTGCATTGCGAGCCTCAATCTGAGCTTCTATTACGTCTGAGTGTAAACGTGCAGCAAATTGCCTACAGTGCTCTGGAGAAATTTCATGTTGAGCTTTGTATACTTCAGAAACATGTTTGTTGATATTCGCCTCATTAAATGTGTAGCCTCTAAGTGAGGAGCTTTGCAAATTGCGTGCTTGAGCTGCTAAATTTGGATCTAACTGACCTCTAGCCAAACAAATTTGTGTTAGTGAATGCTTGATTGCAAAATGCTCTTCTTGTTCTGGGGTCATGGTGGTGGCACAGCCACTGATGAGTATGGTGAGCAAGCTAAGTGCTATTGCTAATTTATTCATTTGAACTTTCTCTGAAGATAGGGTAATATTGAGTACACGACATGCACAACTAACGATAAGATTAATATAACCTATTAATATCGTAACGTACAGAAACAAAAAGTACTTTTAGCCTTACTTTTAGTTATGATGGGAATACAGCCATGAAAGCACATGAAAAAATTCGTCAATTGAGAGAAAATTTAAACTGGACGCAGGAAGACGTGGCAGAAAAATTATCACTTTCAGTGGCTGGCTACGCCAAAATTGAAAATGGAAAAACACACCTAACTTTAAAGCGACTAGAAGATTTTGTAAGAATATTTAATGTAGATATGTTGGATTTTTTGCAAAGTGAGAGCAATTTTTTTTATCAACATAATAATGATAATTCAAACAACAATCCCATGGGGCAAAATTTCCGCATTAAGCATTTCGGTGAGAATGATGGCACGGAGAGTTTTAAGGCAATTATACAGCTCAAAGATGAGATTATTGCTCAAAAAGACAAAGAGATATAGCTGCTTAGAGAGTTGCTAGAAAGACAAAGTTGATGGTTTTTTATTATATCGAAGGTCTATAATCTGAAGTGTAAGATTATGAATGGTTAGAATTTTCCATGAAAAGGAGCTATTTTGAAAATACTTAGCCTTGACCATCTGGTGCTGACGGTGGCGGACATTGAGCGGAGTGTGGAATTTTACACCAAAGTGCTGGGCATGGTAGCGATAACTTTTGGCGATAACCGCAGGGCATTGCAATTTGGTCGGCAAAAAATCAATCTGCATGAGTAAAGACAAACCCATGTATCCATCAGAATTAATGCTGTATAAGTAATAACCACTCAAAAATGATGGGTGGGGTTTATGTTTTATATTTTGTCTTTTGGGTTGCTGTTTTTAACCTTGTGTATTTTGACAAAACTGCTATAATTATGGAGCAACCACGGAGTGCCAACCAATACCATTGGGGGCGGTCTGCCATTGGGGTTTGTCTTAAAGGCTTTGATTACAAGCCGACTTACTCTGCTATCTAATGATGTAATACTTGAGTACACAAGCTGGGTAGCCTAAAGAATGAAATTATCCTTGCTTATGCGGTTTACCCCTATTCCTATACATAGGTGGGACGATAAGAACAAGCCTTTTGCGTACTCAAAAGGCTTATTTTTTGCCTTTATTTTTTGAGTTAATTTGTTATAGTGGTCGTGCAGTTGCGAGAACGAGCCGATGGATTGTTGTTAGGACAATCGCGGGTTATGCCACAGGGTAACACAAGGCTTTGATTGCATAGCCGTTATACCAAAACCATATGAGCAATACCCCAAAGGTGCGGGAGCTGGGTTTTTTAATATGTGAATGCCGTATCAATCCTATGCTATTATCTTGATATAAATCCTTATTGCTTTTGGGCGTGTAGTGATATTATCTTGAGTACTTAGGGCAATCGAGCCTTCCGTACCTTGCTGGCTCATTTTCTTTTCTTAGTCAATGGTGTTTTACCAAAATTTGCATAACGCTGTTGTTCTGATTTGTTGGCTGTTCGTACTGCGGATAGCCATTTTTCATCTCTAAAATGTGCTGACTGAAATTCGTACTGTTTTTTAATGGCATTCCACAATAAAAATACCGTGTACACCCTGCCACTCATCACATAATCAAACAAAATTTCATGCCCTTGGTGTATTAGCTTGGATTTAGGGCTTTGGATAACTTCAAAGATTTTACCCATCATCACCGCTCTTTCTTCAGAAAATTCACGCTGCCTGTTTTGTTTGGTTTTATGCACATCATGAGTATAGGCGTGATTGGTGTCGATAGGCATAATACCACTTAAAACGCCACCGCAGGACTGCTAAAAGGCTTAATTGTTGAAATCTTGTCTCATTTTTATTTTAACCAACCATAACAGCAAGCCGTGATTTGGATTGACTGCATTTCACCTATCAAACAAAAATCCCACCTAATAAAGATGGGATTTTTGTTAAAAAAGTCAAACAAAATCACACGAAAGTTCAATATTTGCTTGAATTTTGTTATAGTATGAACTATAATAAAGCCATCAGCACAAGGGGTGCTGATTGGGCTAGGACAAGCCTAGCGATAAAAATAAGGAGCAAAACGATGAAAACACTGTTTAAGCTAACTGTAATCATCGTCCTACTGTTGGTAAGTAATAACGCTTACTAACCTTAGGAAAGCCTAAAGGTGCTGCAACACCCAAGGCTTGAGCTAGACCGAAAGGCTAGCCACTCCTTACCCATATACTACCACAACATAGGAAAAAGTCAAATGCCTAAAATTGTCAAAAACCCAAAAACCAAAGCCGAAATTCAAAAAGCCAGCGATGAACGGCGTGGGGTTAAGCTGGCAAGTTATAAATTTCCCATCACCTTCATCGATGAGCTTGCCGAGTTGTCAAAGCAAACAGGTCTTTCACGCTCGGACATTATCATGCAGGCGGTAAAGCTGTGGCAGACTACGTCCCCAAACTCACCCACTTAGGCAGGTTCTGTTGTCTTACTGCCAAAGCGATTACATGGTCTGTTCAATTCACTTTAATGTGTTGCCAAACTTTCAAAAATACGGTACGATAAATTTTGCTATGGAATAGAATATAAGGGGTAGGGGTATGATACAAGTATCACACATTGACCATCTGGTGCTGACGGTGGCGGACATTGAGCGGAGTGTGGAATTTTACACCAAAGTGCTGGGCATGGTAGCGATAACTTTTGGCGATAACCGCAGGGCATTGCAATTTGGTCGGCAAAAAATCAATCTGCATGAGCAAGGGCGAGAAATCGTACCGCACGCCAGCCGTCCGACAGCAGGTTCGGCAGATATGTGCTTGCTTGTGAATGTACCGCTTGAGCAGGTGTTAGAGCATTTGGCGGTGTGCGGTATTACGCCATTAACAGGCATTGTGCCACGCACAGGAGCGATGGGCGTGATACATTCGGTGTATCTGAATGACCCAGATGGCAATCTGTTGGAGTTAAGCTGTTATGAGTAAAAGAGAAGTGTATCTTAATATAATATAAATAATCAAGACATGGTATTATCGATACAGCACAATCTGACAAGTATAATGCGTGCATTGTGCCGAATGAATGCGAGTGTCAAGACCGCCAAAGTCTTTGTTTGGTGTGCTGAGTATGCTTTGGATAAGGCTGTGTCCTGTCTTGCCAAGATAGGCACTGGCAAAGGCGTAGGCTTTTTTGGCGTGATTAAGGCTTGTGCTTTTGTCGCCTGTGCTATCAGTGGCGGCAGCGTAATACCAGCGAAGTTCGATAAATTTATCCGATTGAATGAGCGATAACAAAGGTTCGGATAAAGCATGATAACGAATGACAGTGGCAGCGTTGCCTTCGACATCTAGCCCAGTATCTTGTACGCCTGCCGCTCCCAGTTGGCGTGTGGCATGTGCCAAATCCCCTGTTTGGGCGAGTGTCCAATTCTCCACATCATAGACGATGGGGTCGGCACTAATAATAGGAGTTTGGGAGCTGGGCTGTGTAGTGCCAAGCGTGCCAAATGGTTGCCAAATAAAGATAACCGCAATCATCAGCAATAAAGCAAACAGCAGCCAGCGGTATGGGCGACGTTTGGCAGGGGTGTTGGGTGTGGCAGGTGTAGATGGATTGGTGTCGGTCATGGGCGGTGTTTTTTGGTCAGTGGTGGGTCATTGTACCAAAAAAAATGATAGCCGTCTTTGTGAAAATGTATGGTGTGAACACGGCTTTGTTTTCATTGTTATAAGGGTGTATTTGTCGAGCTTGCCGACTGTGCTTTTATTTGGAATGCTAATGGCTTGCTTGTCTTGGCGTATTCTGCTTAATCATGTTTTATCGTCTTTTAAATTCACTTTAATACATCGTCAAACTCACTTGCTGTACTACTTGTACTATCTGCGTTCGTTTTCCTTGCCTTAAAGTGAATTTATTTGACCGTATCATCTGTGTTAATGGTGCATTTTATTAAATTACAAACTTATTATTATGATAAAACATATGTATCATGAAAAATAGTTATCAGTAATACGCATTTGCGATAAAATTAGGTATAATCAAAAGACCTTTTGCTGTTTGAATAACATGGTTCAAATGACACAGTTTGAATAATATGGTTTAAATAGCAGGGTGTAAATTTTTTTTGAACCAAGATTAACAAGGATTGATTATGGCACTTAGTTATAAAGCCCCATTGCGTGATATTCGTTTTTTGACCAAGGAAGTGTTTGATTTTCCAAGCCATTACAAAAAACTAAAAAGCGGTGCGGCAGCAGACACCGAGACGGTAGATGCGATTTTTGAAGGGTTTGCGGACTTTGCCGAGAACACGCTTGCTCCTATTTATCAATCTGGCGACGCAGAAGGTTGTCATTTTGATGGTGGCGAAGTTACCACGCCAAAGGGCTTTAAAGAAGTGTATCAAGAGTTTGTCGATGGGGGTTGGCATGGGCTGTGCTACCCTGAAGAATTTGGCGGTATGGGCTTGCCAATGTCGGTAAACCTTGTCAAATCTGAGATGATGGGCACAGCGAACTGGCCGTGGTCGATGTATCCGGGTCTCACCACTGGGGCGATTAACACGCTTTTGCAATACGGCACAAAGCAGCAAAAAGAGCTGTACCTACCCAAGATGGTACCGGGGCAATGGTCTGGCACGATGTGCTTGACCGAAGCAGGCTGCGGCACGGATTTAGGGCAGATGAAAACACGTGCCGAAGACAATGGCGATGGCACTTATAAGATTAACGGCACAAAGATTTTTATCTCTGCAGGCGAGCATGACTTGACCGAGAACATTGTACATATCGTGTTGGCACGTTTGCCTAATGCTCCTGAAGGCACACGTGGGATTTCGTTATTTATCGTACCGAAATTTTTGCCAAATGGCGATGGCGAAGTGGGCGAGCGTAATGGCGTAAGCTGTGGTTCTATTGAGCATAAGATGGGCATTACGTCCAGTGCGACTTGTGTGATGAACTTTGACAACGCCACAGGGTTTTTGCTCGGTGAAGCCAACAAGGGGCTAAGAGCGATGTTCACCTACATGAATACCGCACGCATTGGCACAGGTATTCAAGGGCTTAGCCATACCGAGCTGTCGTTTCAAAACGCCTTGCCATACGCCAAAGAACGTCGCTCTATGCGTGCGTTAAGCGGCACAAAAGAACCCGAAAAAGTCGCCGATGCCATCATTCATCATGCTGATGTACGCCGTATGCTGCTCACCCAAAAGGCATTTGCCGAAGGGGGGCGTTCGATGATTTATCACTGTGCACGCTATGCAGACCATCTGCTTGAAGCGACTTTGGCAGGCGATGAAGCCGAGATTGCCAAGTGGGAAGACAAGATGGGCTTTTATACCCCAGTATTAAAGGGCTTTTTGACCGAATTGTCATTAGAGGCTGCCAAGCACGGACAGCAGGTGTATGGCGGACACGGCTTTATCAAAGAATGGGGCATGGAGCTGATTGCACGAGACGCACGCATTGCCACACTGTACGAAGGTACAACAGGCGTGCAGGCACTGGACTTGCTAGGGCGTAAGGTGCTGCTACAAGGCGGCGGCAAAGCTGTGCGAGACTACACCGCTGGCATTATGAAGTGGTGCGGTGATTATGCTTTGGACAAAGACATGCGTAAATACGTGTGGGCATTGACCAAGCTGTGTGCGGAGTGGAATGCCTTGACCTTGCGTCTTGCCATCACCGCCAAACGCAAAAACCGTGAAATCATCAGTGCCGCGTCCGAAGATTATCTCATGTATTCGGGCTATATCATGATGGCGTACCACTGGGCACGCATGGCGGCGGTGTCGTTTGACAAGCTCAAAAACGGCGGCGAACAGCCCAAAGAATTCTACCTTGCCAAGACGCAAACGGCAGAATTCTACTACGACAAAATCCTACCACGCACATCGGGGCTGGCAGAGAGCATGACCGCACCGTCCGAATCGATGACGGATATGGATATTGAGCATTTTATTATTGATTGATTAGTGTTCAGAACACCCCAAAAAGACGTATCGTAATGGTACGTCTTTTTTGGTTGGGGTATGGCTGAACCTACGATGATTGGTGGGACACCACTATACCCTATCAACTACTTGTATGGTCTTTTGAATTCACTTTAATGCGTCGTCAAGTTCGCTTGTAAGTACTACTTGTACTATCTGCTGCTGGTTTTTCCAGTATCACTTCCCAACTTCTTCCACTATACACGTACTTCCCCATGTCCAAAGACAATCCACTTTTGGGAAGTCAAGCCATGCAGTCCCACAGGACCACGTGCGTGAAACTTGTCGGTAGAGATGCCTATCTCTGCCCCCAGTCCATATTCAAAGCCATCGGCAAATCGGCTGGACGCATTAACCATCACGCTCGCAGAATCCACTTCTCGGATAAACTGCTGGGACTTGGCATAGTCATTAGTGATAATCACATCGGTATGCTGGCTGCTGTGGGTATTGATGTGGTCGATGGCGTTGTCGATACCGTCTATTACCTTGATGGCTAGGATAGGGGCAAGGTATTCGGTATCCCAGTCGGCTGGCGTGGCTAGGCTGGTGTGGGTTTGGGTGTCGGCGTGAGCTTGCAATATCGGCAACGCACGCTCGCACGCACGGAACTGCATGGCGTTGTCCGCCTGTATCATCGCCTGCACGATAGGGACAAGGTGTGTATCTGCCACACGGCTGTCGATGAGCAGGGTCTCCATGGTGTTGCATGTGCCATAGCGTGAAGTTTTGGCATTCGTGCACACCTTGACCGCCATATCCCTATCAGCGTCATCGGCGACGTAGGTGTGGCAAATGCCATCTAAGTGCTTGATGACAGGCACAGTGGCACTTGCCGTCACACGCTCCACCAGACCCTTGCCCCCACGGGGGATAATCACATCTACCAAGCCATTCATGCCGACGAGCAGGCTCACCGCTTGTCGGTCGGTGGTCTGTAGCACCTGCACCACATCACGGCTAATGCCTAGGCTGTCAAGGGCGGTGTGAATGCTGGCGGCGATGGCTTGATTGGTAAAAAAGGCTTCTTTGCCGCCCCTTAGAATGATGGCGTTGCCCGATTTGATGGCAAGGCTGGCGGTTTCTACGGTAACATTGGGGCGAGACTCATAAATCATGCCAATCACGCCTAGCGGCACACGCATTTTGCCCAGTTGAATACCTGTGGGGCGATAGCTCATCTCGCTAATCTCGCCAATGGGGTCGGGCAGGGCGATGACTTCACGCAAGCCTGTCAGCATAGCGACAAAACGTGCGTCCGTGAGTTCTAGCCTATCAAGCAAGGAGCTTTCTAATCCACCCCTTTTGCCGTTTTGCATATCTGTTGCATTGGCGGCGATGATGGCGGCTTTGTCATTTTCTAGGGCGGCGATGATGGCGGATAAGATGGCATTTTTGGTGTGGGTGTCTGCCTTTGCCATGGCACGGCTGGCGGCTTTGGCACGCTTGCCGACATCATTCATGTAGGCGGTGAGTTCGGCTGGCTGGCTTTGAAGGGGTGTGGTTGATTGGACGGTCATGGGATTTTCCTTGTTTTGGCTTATTGCAAATAATGTAACACAAAATCATAAAAATGAGTGGTTTTTTTGTGAATGGGGTAATGATGGCGATTGAATGCTTATAGGGTGTGTTCATTTTGTGTAGTCAATTAAAGTTACAATGACACTTACGTTGCAGGCACTCTTATTGCCTTTATACACCACAAGTAACACGATGGACATTGCTGCCTTATCTTGTTTTTGTTTTAATCGACGGGGCTGTAGTAGATTAGCCCTAAATTCCACACCATTTTCTCAAAGTTTTCAGCTTTTGTGATGGTGTGCCGTAGTTAAATCTAAACTCACATTCTTTGATAAAAAGATGAAAGTTTTTCTTGTCAATGCCATTATATTTTCTAAGAATTCTCTTGGCTTGCGACCAGAAATTCTCAATGCCGTTGATGTGATTTTGTCCGTTATCTTTGTCTGTAAACTCTTTAGAATGATTAACTCTAAAATGCTTAAAATCAGACACGTCAAGGGCATTGTAGCTTTTGTAGCTATCAGTATAAACCACGCTGTCAGGCTTGATTTTACTGGTAATTATAGGCATTAGTGTAGCTTGTTTGGTGTCTGTGACAACAACGGTATAAACCCTGTCGTTGCGTTTTAAAAGACCAAATACAGCAGTTTTGCCAGCAGCACCACGACCACGCTTGCCTTTTCTTACACCACCAAAGTAGCTCTCATCAAGTTCTACTTCACCGTCAAAGAGTGTATTACTTTCCAAGGCAAGATTGTATTCTATCACAAGTCTGATTTTGTGGTAGAACAAAGCAGCTGAATTATGCTGAATATCAAGTAAATCAGCAGCTGTTTTGGCAGTTACTTCTGCTACGAAAAACTCAAGTAGTTTTATTTGGGTTTTTCTTGATAGTTTACAATGGGTTATCTTCATTTTTGTAGTATAACATAGTTGTTATCTACTACAGCCCCTAATCGACGGTAGGTTTAGCCAGCCCAATCCCCCCCCAACCTTGCACAAATTCCCCAAAATTTTGCCAAATTGTCATCAAACTGTCGTTTTTGTATAAAAAAGTTTGCGTTTTTTGCATTTTTTGGCGACAATAGGCGGTTATCTTACTAGGGTCTGTTGACATTTCGTCTTTGTAGATAAAAATGAGATAAATCGCCGTTCTTTCAAGGAAAAAACGCAGGTTGATAGTTATTCTATCGGCTAAGTTTTTGACGATGAAAGACAAGATTTAGCCATTTTTAGCACAAAAGCCGTACGTTTACCGCAAATTTCAAACTTAATGGTTTGGCGTGATGAAGTGTCAACAGACCCTAGTTATCGTATCTGTTATTCATCTTTGGGAAGTTATGAGTACTCAAACCATCGCCTTGGACTTACAAGACATTCACAAAAAATACGGCTCGCTCGAAGTATTAAAAGGCGTATCGCTTACCGCTTATGATGGCGATGTTATCAGTATTTTGGGGTCGTCAGGCTCTGGCAAATCAACGTTTTTACGCTGCATTAATCTGCTCGAAAACCCTTCCCAAGGCACAATCACCATGGGGCAAGAACAGCTTACGCTAAAGTCGCACAAGGGTGAGCTTGTTGCTGCCAATCACCGTCAATTAGAAAAATTCCGTTCGCAAATTGGCTTTGTCTTTCAAAATTTTAACCTATGGCCGCACAAGACCATTCTGCAAAACATCATCGAAGGCCCAACGCAAGTACTCAAGATTGACAAGGCAACAGCGATTAACGATGCCGAAAATCTGCTTGCCAAAGTGGGGCTACTGGACAAAAAAAACGCATATCCTGACAACCTATCAGGCGGACAACGCCAACGTGTTGCCATCGCTAGGGCTTTGGCGATGAAACCAAAAGTGCTGTTGTTTGATGAGCCGACTTCTGCCCTTGACCCAGAGCTTGTGAACGAAGTGCTGGCGGTCATGCGTGAGCTGGCAGCTGAAGGGCGTACCATGCTTATCGTAACGCACGAAATGCGATTTGCTCGTGAAGTGTCAAGCAAAGTGGTGTTTTTGCACCAAGGACGGATTGAAGAGATTGGCACGCCAGCGGAAGTATTTGACAATCCAAAATCCCAACGTGTCAAGGACTTTATGGCATCTCATCGCTGATGGTTGATGTCAATGACTGATGTGAACGGCTGATGTATGGACAGCGAAAATTTTTTTATTTGATGGTTTTATTTTAGGAGTATGTTATGAATTTTACACGATTAAAATCTGCGTTGCTTGTGGCAATGACTGCCCTTGCGACCACGCTTGCATTGACGGCGTGTGGACAAGGCGACACTACCAAGAACACTGGCACGAACGGCGAAAGGCTTATTCGTATCGCCACCGAAGCGGCTTATCCCCCTTTTAATGACACCAGTGCCGATGGTAAGATTGTGGGCTTTGATGTAGATGTCGTCAATGCTGCCTGTGCCAAGATGAATGCCAAGTGCGAAATCGTCGCCCAAGATTGGGACGGTTTGATACCGGGTTTATTGACCAACAAATATGACGCCATCATCGCTGGTATGTCCATCACGCCTGACCGTCTCGACAAAGTGGATTTTAGCGAGCCGTATTTTAGCAATACCTTGGTGTGGCTGACACGCACCGATGGCAATTTTGACCCAAATGCTATCAAGGGTAAAGTCTTGGGCGGACAACGCTCAACCACAGGGGCGGCGTTAATTCAATCTACCTACGATGGCAAAGATGGCAATCGTGTACAACTGTATGATACCTACAACAATGCTTATTTGGATATGAAAGCAGGGCGTAATGACGCTGTCATGGCAGAAAAAGTCTCCGCCAAAGAATGGCTAAAAAATGCAGGCGAAGGCATTGGTATCGTAGGCGATGAGCTTGATAACAGCGACAATTTGGGTATCGCTGTACGCAAAGGCGATACGCTGAAAGCAGAATTTGACAAAGCCTTGAATGAGATGAAAGCCAGTGGCGAGCTTGCCAATATCGAAGCGGCACATTTTGCTCAGTAGTTTTTTTGCGGTGGTTAGGGCATGTTGACATTTCGTCTTTGTAGATAAAAATGAGATAAATCGCAGCTCTTTCAAGGAAAAAACGCAGGTTGATAGTTATTCTATCGGCTAAGTTTTTGACGATGAAAGACAAGATTTAGCCATTTTTAGCACAAAAGCCGTGCATTTACCGCAAATTTCAAACTTAATTGTTTGGCGTGATGAATTGTCAGCATGCCCTAAAAAAAGGATTGGTATAATGAAACAAAAAATGACAGCGGTAGCGGTGATGATAAGCGTGATGGCGTTGGCTGGGTGCGGTGCGGATACGCCCAAGACAGCGGACAAAGTAGCACAAGACACCACCAAAACGGTGCGTATTGCCACAGAATCAAACTTTAAGCCATTTAGTTATATGGACGCGTCTGGTAATTTGCTTGGCTTTGAGATTGACCTTGCCCATGCGATGTGTGAGCAAATGCAGGCACAGTGCGAGATTATCTCCCAAGATTGGGACGGTCTGATACCGGGATTGAACGCTCATAAATTTGACGCAATCATGGCAGGTATGTCGGTAACGCTTGACCGTCAAAAGGTGGTAGACTTTAGCGAGCCGTATTTTAACAACACCTTGGTATTGGTTGCCAAAAAAAGTGATGACGTGAGTATTGATGATGTGAATGGCAAAAACGTCGCCACGCAGCAAGCCACGGTATCGGCAGACTACCTTAAAGAGCATTATCCACAGGCGGTTGTCAAGGTGTACGACAAGCAGGACAATGCCTACCTAGATTTGACGGCTGGACGTGCAGATTTTATGCTGTCGGATATCGTGCCTATGTCGGATTGGCTAAAGAGCGAAGCAGGCACGAGCTTTGAAATCAAGGGCGAGCCGATTGATATTGGTGATACCATTGCGGTGGCGGTACGCAAAGATGACAAATTGGCAGAAGAGCTGAATACGGCTTTGACAGCACTCAAGGCAAATGGCGAGTATGACAAAATCGTCGCCAAGTATTTTGATGGCTTATTTGACGGTGTGGCAGTGGCGGCTACAACATCAGAGACAGCCACCAGCGGAACAGCCCCAAATACAGCCACAGATACAGCTCCAACAGAAACAGCAAGCACTCACTAAGCAAAAGGACAAGCGATGAATACATGGATAAAATTATCGGCAGCAGCTGGACTGTCTTTTGTATTGGCGGCGTGTGGCAATGACAAGCCAGCCGACAGCACCACCCAAGACACCAAGGTGCTAAGAATTGCCACCGAAGGGGCGTACGCACCATTTAACTACACCAATGCCGATGGTAGCTTGGGCGGCTTTGATGTGGACGTGGCGAATGCCCTGTGTGCCAAGATGAATGTACCGTGCGAAGTGATGGCACAAGATTGGGACGGTATTATCCCTGCACTCAAGGTAGGCAAATATGACGCTATCGTTTCTGCCATGAGTATCACACGAGAACGCAGCGAGCAAGTGGACTTTAGTACGCCGTATTTTGTCAATACCTTGACCTTTTTGGCAAAGGCGGATAAGGATTTTGACCCCACCAAGACAGCGGATATTGAGAGCAACACCATTGCCGCCCAACGTGCGACCATCTCAAGCCAGTGGCTACAGGCAAGCTACCCCAAGGCACAAGTGAAGCTGTATGATACGCTGGATAATGCCTTTCTTGATTTGGGTGCTGGGCGTGCTGATGTGATGATTGGGGACAAATTGCCAGCCATCACATGGCTACAGACCCAAACTGGCAAAGGCTTTGTAACCAAAGGTGATGAGATTGACATCGATGACCAGATGGCGATTGCGGTGGACAAGGGCAATGATACCCTGCTTGCCAAAATCAACACCGCCCTTGCCGAGCTAAAGGCTGATGGCAGTTATGAAGCCTTGGTGGTCAAGCACTTTGGTGCAGCGATGACATCTGCCATTCCCCAAAGCTCTCAAGTGGCACAATAAGCGAGTGTAAATATGTTTGATTTGCAGGGCTATGGTGGATTGTTGATGCGTGGGTTGTGGCTGACCGTCAAGCTGTTTGGGGTGAGCCTGCTCTTTGGCTTGGTCTTTGGCTTGATAGGGGCGGCGTGCAAGGTCTCAAAATTCGCAGTCTTGCGTTATTTGTCAAATTTTTATACAACCGTGGTTAGGGGCATTCCTGAGCTGCTGTTTGTGTTTTTTGTGTATTTTGGCGGCGAGCAGATTTTGCGATTGATTTTGTCGGCATTCGGCTATCAACGCTATGTCAATATCAGTCCGTTTTGGGCAGGCGTGGTGGCGTTGTCTGTGATGTTCGGTGCGTATGCGACAGAAGTGTTCCGCATGGCACTGGGCGAGATTCCAAAAGGGCAGACCGAAGCCGCCCAAAGCCTTGGCATGAAGCCTTGGCAGACTTTTTTTCGGATTATTTTGCCACAGATGTGGATAGTGGCATTACCAGGGCTTGGCAATTTGGCATTGGTATTGCTCAAAGATACGGCACTGGTATCGGTGATTGGGCTACAGGATTTGATGTATTATTCGGCAAGGGCGGCACAGTCCACGCAGCAGGCGTTCACCTTTTATTTGACGGCAGCACTTATTTATTTGGGGCTGACGATTGTCATCATGGGGGCGATTGCATGGCTTGAGTACATCGCCAACCCTGCAGCCCGCTACGCCAAGCGAATGCAAAAGCACACCCATCATACCGATAACACCACGAATACCATGGGAGCTGGCTCATGAACTGGAACTGGCAGGCGATTTTTGAGTATTTTCCAGCCTTGTTGCAGGCTTCGTGGACAACCATTGAATTGGTGGCGGTCTCGTGTGTATTGGGGCTTGTTTTTGGTACGGTGCTGGGTGTCATGCGTGCCGCCAAAAATCCTGTGGTACGGTTTTTGCCTTTTTTGTACATTTTCTTTTTTCGTGGCACGCCGCTTTTGGTGCAGATATTTTTGATTTATTATGGGCTGGGGCAGTTTGACTGGGTGAAACAAAGTTTCCTATGGAAGCCTGTATTAAGTCAGCCTTATTGGTGTGCGATTATTGCATTCATGCTAAATACCACAGCGTATATTGCGGAGATTGTGCGTGGGGCGATACAGTCGATACCAAAAGGCGAGTTAGAAGCGGCGGACGTACTGGGTATGACCAAGCTGCAAAAACTTCGCCGTATCACCTTGCCACGTGCCTTTGGTATTATGCTGCCTGCCTATAGCAATGAAGTGATTTTTATGATTAAGGGCAGTGCTTTGGCTTCGACCATTGCTATTATGGACTTGACCAACCAAGCGCGTGAATTGATTGCTCAGACTTATCTCACCCTTGAGATGTATTTTGCCGCTGGGGTGATTTATCTGGTCATCTCGTGGGGGGCGATGTTGCTGTTTCGCCTGCTTGAGCATTTTGTCAATCGGCATAAATCCACCGTGATGGACGCTGTATAGCTATATATAGTCGATTAAAATTGCAATGATACTTACGTTGTAAGCGTTCTTATGTACTACTTGTACACGGCGGTCTGTCGGCTTGTCTCATTTTTATTTTAATCGACTATAATAAACCTTAGAATATGGCAGAACCTAAAATTGCAGCGTGTCTGTCTTTTGTGCCTGTCTTTTGTCTTTGCAAATCAACCTGCCTATTGATTGAATGCTATGAAACCAATTACCGTCGTCAGCTACAATATTCACAAAGGCATGTCGCCACTTAACCGCATAGTAACATTGCACGAGATGGGCAATGCCTTGCAAAGTGCCGCCCCCGACATTCTGTGCCTGCAAGAAGTGCAAGGACAAAATCTAAAACGTGCCGTGGCATTCAACGAATACCCCAATGAGTCTCAACACGCATGGTTTGGCGAATATCTCAAGCTGTCCAAAGCGTATGGCAAAAATGCCGAATATGCACACGGTCATCACGGCAATGCGGTGCTGTCTCGCCACCCACTTGACCCCAAACACAATGTGAATATCACCGTCAATCGCCTAGAAAAACGGGGCGTGCTACACTGCGAAGTACACCCTGTGGGCTGGCGTGAGTCGGTGGTGGTATTAAACGCCCATCTGAATCTGCTGCATAAAGACCGTGTCAAGCAGTACCAAACGATAAGCGACTATATCCACCACGAAATCGATGAAAAAAAACCACTAATACTGGCAGGGGATTTTAACGACTGGTCAAAAAAATCGCTTGAGCTATTGACACCGCTTGGGCTGACCGAAGTGTTTGATAAGCTGCATGGCGATGTGCCAGCAACATTCCCTGCCAAGCTGCCACTGTTAAGTCTTGACCGCATTTATGTACGCAACTTGACGGTGGAGCAAGCCACGGTTCATGCAGGCGTGCCGTGGTCGAGACTGTCCGACCATCTGCCTATCAGTGCGGTGCTGTCCTTGCAGGGCGATTGAGTTTCGCTCCTTGCCCCTTGCCAAATTCGGTAGAGTGTGGTGTAAGCTCACGGTTTTTAACAGTGCAATTCCTATATTCTCACGCCATAACTTTACCATCTCAACACCATAAGCCGCCATTTAACAACGTGGGCTCGGTTTGTACCGAAGTCAGTAAGGTGCTTTGTTTGCCTACCACAATCAACAACAATGGTATCACCATCAATAACGGCACGGCAGGCAGTCAAGTTAGCCTTAGCAAAGATGGGCTTAATAATGGCGACAACAAAATCACCCATGTCGCCAAAGGAGAGATTTCTGCGAGCAGTACCGATGCGGTGAATGGCAGCCAGCTATATGCGGTAAACCAGCAGGTGATAGACAACAGTACCAATATCCAAAACCTTGGAGACCAAATCAACCACATCAACAGTGTCATCAACCACAACAATCAACGCATGGATAAGATTGACCGTGAAGCCAAGGCAGGTATTGCGTCCGCCATGGCGATGGAGCATGCACCCTTTGTCGCTGGTAAAATCACCTATGCAGTAGGAGCTGCTCAGCATGGTGGTGAGCAGGCGGTGGGCATTACCTTCCGTAAGACTTCGGACAATGGTCGCTGGTCGCTGTCTGGTGGTGTGGCGACAGCTACCGAAGGCGAGCCAAGTTTCCGCATTGGCTTTAGTGGGGTGCTTGATTGATAGTCCAAGCAGTTAAGCGGTGATACAGGGCGAGTGCAAGCAGTGCTATGTAAGCAGTTCGCCACTGTATCACAAAATTATCACAAAGGTTGTTACAAGGAGTATTGCAATATCATCACAAGGGTTATCACAAGAGTTATTGCAAGATTATAAGTTGATTATCCTGCTTATGATACAGACACAGGCGGCACATATAGTCGATTAAAATAAAAATGAGACAAGGCGACAGCGACCGCCGTGTACAAGTAGTACATAAGGGAGCTGGCAACGTAAGTATCATTGCAGTTTTAATCGACTATAACACAGCTTGCCAATCCTGCACAGGCTTTACACGCTCTCCCCACGCCACAAATCTGCATATTGCTCACGCTGTCTAATCAGACGGTGTGTGCCAGTATCGCACAGCACTTCGGCAGGACGCAGGCGGCTGTTGTAATTGCTCGCCATGCTAAAGCCATATGCCCCAGCCCCCATCACCGCCAGCACATCACCCACGTCAAGTGCCAAGGCTCGGTCTTTGCCCAGTACATCGCTTGATTCACACACCGAGCCGACCACCGTCCAAGTATCTACCGCTGTCTTGGTGTTTAGATTGGCACGGTTGATTGCCATAACCGCTTCATACAAGGCAGGACGCAGCAGCTCACTCATCGACGCATCAACCACGGCGAAGTTCTTACAACCAGCAAAAAAAATTTAAGGTTGATTATCGCAGGTTATCTGACTACAAAGCAGGTCGCCGTGTACCTGACGATATTCTTGTGGGTCAATTGGCGGATTATGTGGGTTTGAACCCTATTGATGTGATTTTGATGTGTAAGCTAGAAACAGAGAGCGAAGAAAAAGCCACGCTCCTAAGAACGTGGCTTGAATATTGGCATCCCATAGGGGATTCGAACCCCTGTTACCGCCGTGAAAGGGCGGTGTCCTAGGCCTCTAGACGAATGGGACACATTGTTGCGTTTCATTTATAGCGGCGTTTTGCTTCGTCAAACTCGCTCGATGCACCATAAGTGCTATCTTCGCTCGTTTTCTCGCATAACTTGCTCTAAATGTAACTCACCTCTCACAAAATAAGAGCTGAATTCGCAAAGTTCAGACAATTTAATTGTCATGAACATCTATTTTACAACGTAAGAAATTGCCTAGGTGCTTACGTTGACTTTTTGCCACTGGCTAAAAAGTTCGGCTATTATAGCAGAGAAATTCTAACTGTCAAGATTTTTTGATAAAAAATCAGCAAAATTCAATCCTTAAAATTATTAAACTGCAATGGCACACCAAAGGATTTTTCTTTCAAAAATGCCATGGCGGCTTGCAGACTGTCTCGTTTTTTGTCGGTAACTCGGATTTTATCCCCTTGAATGCTAGCGGCGACTTTTAGTTCGCTATCCTTGATGGCTTTGCTGATTTTTTTGGCGGTGTCGCTATCTAGCCCATCTTTTAGATTGATGACTTGCTTGACGGTTTTGCCACTGGCGGCTTTGTCTTTGGGGTCTAGGGTTTGTAAGTCCACGCCACGTTTGATGAGTTGTTTTTCAAAAATGGCATAAACGTTATCCACTTGCAAATCATTGTCAGCGGTGATGGTAATGGTTTTGGCTTTGTCGTTCAGCTCTACGGTGATGTTACTGCCTTTAAAATCAAAGCGTGTGGCGATTTCTTTGTCGGTATTGCCGATGGCGTTACGCACTTCTTGTACATTGAGTTCGGAGACGATATCAAATGATGGCATGATTTTTCCTTGTTTTTCAAAAGGTTAAGAGATAAATTAATGGGGTGTCTTAAAGATTGTCTGACACCAAATTGTCATCTGTATCATTGATGGGCGTTGAATTTTGGCTGCTGTCAGTAATCAGCATGGGCATTTGGTTGAAGATATGACAAAACAGCTCGGCGGTTTTTTGGGTGTCGTACAAGGCAGAATGAGCGTACTTATTGTCAAATTCAATGCCAGCAAGCAAGCAAGTGCGAGCCAGCACCGTCTGCCCAAAGGCAAGGGCGGATAGGCTCACGGTATCTAATATGCTAAAGCTGTGAAAAGGCGATTGATTTTTGCTGTTCGTGCGTGCAATGGCAGCATTTAAGAACGCCAAATCAAAATGTGCATTATGCCCGACCAGTACGCATTGCTTACAACCGTGCTGTTTTTTAAGCTCCTTGAGTGCCTTAAAAATGCGGCGTAGAGCGGTTTTTTCGTCTTCGCTGATGGCTTTGCGAAAAGGGCTGTCTGGATTGATGCCTGTGAATTCTAGCGATGATTTTTCAAGATTTGCTCCGACAAATGGCTCAATGTGGGCGTTCAATGCGTCGCCTTGGTATAATTTGCCGTCATCATTCATCAAGATAGGCACGCAGGCAATCTCGAGCAGTGCATCGGTGGCAGCGTTAAACCCTGCGGTCTCGACATCGACAACCACAGGCATAAAGCCACGAAAGCGTTCGGCAAGTGGGCTTTTTTGGCTGCTGGCTGTGGGCTTGACTGTGGGGCTGGTTGGTTGATTTGTCATGTTAATTTCCAGCCAAGTCCCAACCAATCGTCTGCCCTGCCATCAGCGGTGTGAGCGTACGGTTGTCCAAATAAGGGTAGCTGTCAGCGATGGTTTGTTCACGCTTAACAAGCGTAATCGTGCTTTGATTGACTGGCAAGCCATAAAAATTCGCCCCAAAGACACTGGCGAAGTTCTCAAGTTTATCAAGGGCATTCATGCTCTCAAACGCCGTGGCATACAGGGCTAGTGCGTGTACCGCAGAGTAGCAACCTGCACAACCACAAGCCGCTTCTTTGGTGTGCGTGGCGTGCGGTGCAGAATCTGTACCCAAGAAAAACTTGGGATTGCCACTGCTCGCCACTTCTAATAGGCGGGCTTGGTGATTGGCACGTTTTAGAATAGGCAGGCAATAAAAATGGGGCTTGACACCGCCAACCAAGAGATGATTGCGGTTGAACAACAAATGCTGTGGCGTGATGGTGGCGGCAACGTTATTCCCTTGAGCCAAACAAAAATCGGCAGCGTCGGCAGTGGTGATGTGTTCCATGACGATTTTTAGATTGGGGAAATTGTCAATAATCTTGCTAAGTATATCGTCCAAAAAACGTTTTTCACGGTCAAAAATATCCACATCATCATGCGTAACTTCACCATGAACCAACAAAGGCAAACCATGAGCCTGCATGGCTTCAAAGACGGCACTGCGTCCTAGAATGTCCGTTACGCCATCGGCAGAATTGGTGGTTGCCCCAGCAGGATAGAGCTTGACAGCAGACACCACGCCTGTTGCCACAGCGTCTGTGATGTCGGCAGCTGTGGTGTGGTCGGTGAGATACAGTACCATGCGTGGGTCAAAGGCGGCTTTGCGTTCGCTTGTGATGTCGCTTGTGTGCAAGGCGTGCAAAATCCGTTCACGATAAGCAACTGCTTGCTCGGCAGTCTTGACAGGTGGCACAAGGTTCGGCATACAGATGACACGGTTAAAGCTGGCAGCGGCGTGCGGCACGGTGGTGGCAAGTGCGGCATTATCACGCAGGTGAATATGCCAATCATCGGGCTGAATAATGGTGAGTGTGGTGGTCATGTCGTTGTATTTTTTAGGATTGAATGAAACGACAATTATTGTAGGGAATGGCGATTTTGTCAAGGTTTATTGACGATAAGTAAGCATAAAAAACGACAGGGTGGGCTGTCGTTTTTTATGGTGGCGTTAGCTTGTTTATTTTTTGAACAATTTATTCTCAAGGGCAAAACTGCCGCCGCCAGCTACGCTAAAATACAGGAATATAAAGCTAAATAGTGCCGCAGGTTCGCCGCCATTCATGAATGGCACAAGTACCGAACCATTCGGAATGGCATGCCCCATAAAGTACGCCACCGCCATCATACCAGATAGGATAAATGCCACAGGACGAGTAAACAAACCCAGCAGCAGCAAGCCGCCGCCTACCATCTCAAGCAGTCCTGCAATGCCGTATAACGAGAATAATTGCAAGCCATCGAACATCTCGACATGTGGAATGCCAAGCAGTTTGGCAGTGCCGTGCTGCATAAACATAAAAGCGATGGCGATACGAGCAATGCTAAGCACATAGGGCTGTAGTTTGTGAAGTTGAGTGTTCATAAAATAACCTAAAATATCTGTTGAATTGATGGCGTGTATTTTATGATTTCTTAATGATTAAAACAATCGTTATTCTGGAAAGTATTGTTTCTTGTTGGGAAAAGATGGTTAAAAATGGAGACATTCTCACCCAACCATACGCAGCTATTTCGTCTGCCAACACAGCAATTTAAGTGAATATGCCATCATTTCAACAGATTTAGAATGGCATTTGATTTTGTGCTGAAATCTGGCTAAGTGGTGGTATATTCTACTGTTAAGCTCCCTGCGTTAATAAGATTTATGACTTACATTACTGCACTTTACCACCTTATACACGCTAAGCACGCACCCCAAGCCAATTACTTAATATCGCCTGTCCGTACTCGCTGATATAGGATTCTGGGTGAAACTGCACGCCATAGATAGGCAAGCTGCAATGCTGCATTGCCATGACAACCCCAGTCTCATCATGGGCGTGGGCGATAAGCTCACACGGCAACTCCTGCGACACCGCCCACGAATGATACAATCCCACACCAAACGATGACGGCAGATTTTTAAACAATGCAAACTCATCATCATGCGTCAGCACGGCACGCTGTCCATGGCGAACATCGGCAAGATTGTACAACGTCGCCCCAAAAAACTGTGCCAAAGTCTGCAAACCCAAGCACACGCCCAAGATGGATTTGTGCGGATAATAACGCTGTAGTACCGCAAAATTGTTGGGATAGCACGCTGGCAAATCCGCCCCTGGTGAGAGTAAAATGTGGCTATAACTGTCCACTTTATCAAGGTCGATATTGTGCGTGGGCTGTACATCTGGCGTGATGTTCAGTTGCCGTAGCAGCTCCACAAGGTTGTAGGTGAATGAGTCGTGGTTGTCAATCAGTAGCAGTTTTGGCATGGCGTATCCAGTGGCTTATCAAGCATGTGGGGCAAGCGTTTGGCTTGAGTGATTTAAGGCAGTCCATTTAGAGCGTTAATCAAGCGAATGTCTTCAAACAATTCTAGCTCATGGGGGCGAATATCACGCAGGCTGATACGTGCATTGTCCAGCAGATACTGGCGTTGTGTGCCGTGTAGCAGCGGTGTGGCTGGCGTGAACCATTCGCCGTGTCGCCTAAACACAAGATTGCCAATGCTGCAATCAGTGATAAAACCGTGCTTGACAATCATGATTTCGCCGTCATCTCTTGCATGGTCGTGGCGTAAGCTGTCAAGCTGGGTGCGGTCGCTGTATTTTAGCCGATAGTCAATATCATCACAGACCACAGGGGCAAAATGACGAATAGACCGTGGCGTATAGGCAAAATATTGCACGGTTTGCGTACGGTTGTTATAGTCAAGGCGACAACGTACCAAGGGCAGATTGGTAAGGTCGGTAGGCATGGGGTGCTGTGCGATAAACTTGGCAAGGTCAATCACGCAAAAATCCGACCCATACCATGCCATAAGCGAACGTTTGTACCGCTCTTGATGATAGCCAATATTACAAGGCTTACCGTCTTTGATGGCGATGGTTTCAAACAATGGGTACATAGACTTTGTCCAGCAGTTCTTGATATTCATCATTGCAATCACTATGGCTCGTGATACCGCCACCACTGCGAAATTGCAAGCCTGTCGCCGTCTGCTCAATATAACGAATAGCAACGGCACTGTACAACGCACTGCCATCAAAAATCCCGAACACCCCTGTATAATAACCCCTTGGCTGCCCTTCAGCTTGCTCGATAATTTTGAGCGTCTTGGCTTTTGGTGCACCGCTCACCGAACCTGCAGGCAGCATTGGCGTAATGACCGATAAGGGGTCATCTCGCCAGTCGCTAGGCAATGTGCCTGTGATGTGGGAGCTGGTCTGTAGGATTTGTCCGTGGTGCGTGTCGATGGTGTCTATATAGCGAAACTGTGCCACCTGTACATCTGTGGCGACCATTGCCAAGTCATTACGCATCAAATCCACGATGGTATAATGTTCTTGGGTCTCTTTTTGGGAGTTTAATAGGGTGTTGTGAGCATGTGGCAAATGGGCGTTTATCGTGCCTTTCATGGGGTAGGTGCTGATGGTGTTGTCTGCAATCTTGACAAAAGTCTCTGGCGAAAAGCAGACAAACTTATCCTTATAATACAGCCGATAAGGGGCAGCCGTGCGCACAAAGATGTCTTGCAAGCCAAGATTGGTCTTGATGGGCGTGGGGTAGGTAAGATTAACAAGATAAGAATTGCCCTGTTGCAGCTGCTCTTGCACATACCCAAACCCCTGCTCGTAGGCGGTCATCGGCATGGGAGATGTGTCAAAAACCAAGTCGGTGCAGTCGGTATCAAGAGCTTGGGGCGTGGGCGGCATATCTGAGATATTACTGATACCCAAGATGTCAAAAAACACGCCATGCTCGGCTGCCTTATCCAGTGGCAAGATGAGCGGATTTTGTTGTTCAAAATCAATCAAAAAGAAAAAAGGTGCAGGCATAGAGTACCCTAAAAAAACGACAAGCAAGCCAAGCCAAATACACAACTATAGTCGATTGCCCTAGCAAAAGCCGTACCATAATGACAGCGATTATAGTCAATTAAAATTGCAATGATACTGCGTTGCCAGCTCCCTTATGTACTACTTGTACACCACGGTCGCTGTCGCCTTGTCTCATTTTTATTTTAATCGACTATAAATGTGCGGTATTTTAACATAAAAGCGGTGTTGCTATGCGTTTTTTGGTTGGGGTGCGGCGTGCTTAGCTGGTTTTTGAATAAATGGTTTTGAACAACATTTTTGAACAAACATTACAAATGTATTACATATCACAAGAAAACTACTGATATAATAAGCGAAATATTGCGAAGTATTATCATTTTGATAGTGAGTAATATTATTATTTGTATAAAGGACTTGTACGGATTGTGAGCCGCAAGTCTTTTTTTGTTTTTAACCAAGCAAGAGTGTACCGATGATGAACCGATTTTCTTTATCCTTATTGACCCTTGGGGTGCTTGCTGCCCTTGCCACGCCTGCCATCGCTGATGACACCGTGGGCGACAATGCAGACGAGCTAACAACCGACATACCCAGCACCGACTTTGATGACCTTGTGGTGAACGTCTCTGCCGAAGCTGGCAAATATGTGGCGATTAAACCTGTGTCGCTCAAGGACGACAGACCGTTGTACCAGACGGCTCGTTCGATAAGCGTACTTACCCCACAGCAAGTCGAACAAAAACAAGCCACCACCATCGCCGAATTGCTTGAGAATGTGGCAGGGGTAACTTCTGGCGTGCAAGGTCGACGTGGTTGGGACGACTTTATCATTCGTGGACAAGTGTCATCTGCTCAGACTTATGTCGATGGTATGCGTGTGCAGACTTCCACCAACAATCTGCGTGCGTGGGACGTGGCAGCCGCCGAGACCATCGAAGTCATCAAAGGCCCAGCCACCGAAGGCTATGGGGCAGGCTTGCCAGGGGGCATGGTGAATATCACGTCCAAACGCCCCCAAGCCGAGACTTTTTATAACGCCACATTGACAGGCGGCAGCTTTGGCTTAAAAGAAATCGCTTATGATATGAACATCGCACCCAATGACAGCACCAAAGGGGCATTTCGTGTCAATGGACGTTATAACGATAGAGACGATGCGACAGATTTTGTGTATTTTAAGAATTTTTATGTCGCACCGAGCTATACCTTTGATGTGGGCAATAGAACAAATTTGACCGTGCTTGGCAGCTACCAATGGCGTGAATGGGTACGCCAGCAGGGTTTGCCCCATAACAACACCTATAATGTGAATACAGGCATACTAACTGTACACAATGCCCACGAAGCCTATGCCCAAAGCACCTTTTTTGGCGTGCCAAGCAGCCACGACAATCAGCAAACCTTGCGACTGGGCTACGATTTGTCGCACGATTTGACGGACAATATTAAGCTAAAATCCATCTTTGCCGTAACCAAGACCGACACCGATGGAGCTCCTGTACTTGCCAATGGTTATACCACTTTTTATAATGATGGCGAAATCGGTCGCCGTGTCAATTACCAAGACAAGCACGACACCATGTACACCATGGACAATCGTATCAATGCAGGCTTTGAGACAGGTGTGGTATCGCATGATGTAACGCTTGGCGTGGATATGCTGCACGAACGCAGCCATTATACCATCTCCCAAGCCACCGCTACCCCTGTCTTTGATGCCGACCTTGACAATGCCGCCAATTATGACAACATCACCATTGGGACAGCCACCCAAACTCGTGATTGGCTAGACCACACCCAAGACATCGGCGTGTATCTCAAGGATAACATCACATACAACGACTGGACGCTGGGTCTGAACGTGCGTCAAGATTTCTCAAAAGTAGCACGTAAGGGCTTTTCGGTGAGTAGTGGCACAAGAATAGACCTTGACAGTACCCGCTCCGAGAGAGCCTTTACGGGCGGTGCGTCCTTGATGTATGATTATCATGGCAGATTTGCCCCTTATATCAGCTACGCCACATCGTTCAACCCCAATATCGACACAGGGATAGATGGCGAAGTATTGGATTCCGAAACAGGCAAGCAGACCGAAGTGGGTGTGAAGTTCCAAGGCTTTGACCGTCATCTACAGGGCTATCTGTCCTATTATGACTTGACACGCAATAACGTCGCCGAAGATGTACTCAACGCCAATGGCAGAAGCCTAGGCTATGCCGAGCTCATTGGTGAGCAGCGTACCAAGGGGCTGGAGCTAGAAGCCGCCCTTGTGCTGAACAACCAATGGAATATTTCGGGCTCGTACAGCTATATCCCTACCGCCAAAATTGTAGAGAGCAATATCGCTGCGGACATTGGCGAACGCCTAAGCCAAATCCCTAAGCACGCCGCCAGTATCTCTACCCAATATCACTTTGACCCCAGTCGTCTGGGCTGGTATGTGGGCGGCGGTGTGCGTTACCAAGGCGATCGCACCGCGTGGCGTACCACTGCTGCCAGTGGTCAGCGTGCCTTTATGGAACTGGGCGACTACTATCTGCTTGACCTAAAAGCTGGCTATGAAGCCGAGCATTGGGGGCTTGGCGTGGCAGTCAAAAACGTGCTGAACGAAGACTATCTTGTCGGCACAACCCCTAACGCCCAGCTGGTCGCCTTTGGTGAGCCACGCAATGTGCGTGTGAGTTTGAAGTTTAAGTACTAAACTTATAATGGCTTAAAACACAATTCCCTGTATATGGCTATGGGGGATTGTATAGTTGATTAAAATGTGGTTGCTTAAAATAAAGACAAGACGATAACATTCGCCGTGTGCTATAGTGGAAAAGGTTGATAAGTGCCGCTAGGAAAGCGAACGCAGACAGTACAAAAAGTACTTACAAGCAAGTTTGACGACGCATTAAAGTGAATTTCAAAGACTGTGTTGCACAATCTCTAGTACTTTGTTAGAATTTATTAGAATATGGAATGAATATGGCTGATTTTGGTATGGTGAGCAAATATGAAAAATAATAAAATACATGATATAGGTAATGATTTTAGTTTTAGTAAAAAAGAGCATTTCTTATTAATGGGTCATTTCTATACAATGTTGCTTGTTATCTTTATGAGTATATATGGGATTTTGCAATCAAAAGATAATCTGCCTACTTCCTATATGTATATTGTTTTAGATATTCTTGTTGCGATATTTTTTTTATTAATTACTGTTGTTGTGCATTACACAGTGTCTGGTATAGTGGATAGAATTAAATCCAAATATGATGATAAGTATTTAATAGAAAATTATGATATTTCAAGGTATTGTGGTGAAAGATATAGGACAATCATCTATATAATGTATCTGTTTTTATCCGTTGCTGGGGTTGTGATGATATATTTTGGTTGTAGTAAAGCAATATATTCACTAACTTCTATGGGAATAGTTACTACGTTTTATGCTTTATTTTTCTTGGTAAAGTCAATAAGGTTTGCGAGAAAATCAAAGTTAGGAAAATAAGAATAAGAGTATTGTCTTTAAGTGAGATTAGGCAAGCTAGCGGTAGTGAGCTCACGCAGAACCGCTGCTGGTTTTAGAGCCTAAAAAACCATATTCATCACGAGACTGTGGACGGTGTTATATAGCAGATTAAATTTTATTAAAAATATTGGAAGGAATAACCTGTGAATAACAGATTAAAATATGGTATTATAATTGGGGTTGTGGGGTTTATTATTGGAATGCTGGTGAACAAACTCTCTCAGTTCACCAATTATCCATCTTATGTTTACTATGTAATATGGCAAGGTCTTATTGCTGTGTTTATCGCTTATCTATACTTCTTTAAAAATCTCAAATGATTAATTAAAGTCTGCTATAGACTAAATATTGATTTACCACTTATGATTGACTTGCTTTAATCTATTGCCAGTTTCTCAAAAATTAGCAATAGCTAGTAATAGTTATTTGGTTGGTTGGTTGAATAGATGGACAGATAAGCTATTTTTTAATTTATAGTGGATTTTGGGGTATTTATGAAAAAGACGACTTGTAGTATTATAGCGACAATTTTTGCTTTTGCGGTTTATCATTTGGTAAGAGTGTATATTGGTTTTGATAGTGCATGGCAGGCATGGACTTTACTTATTTTTATGATTGTTGTTTGTAACTTGATTGTCAATTTATTCTTTAAATATCATGATAGTAAAGCGGTTTAGAGTATCATACCAGCTTGCACAATTTTATCAATAATCAATCATGTCTAACTGACCAAAATACCTGCATTAATATCATTGTTAATAATACCAAATAAGGCAGCTTTTATACACTCACAAATTTATTAATTTTTTAATTATAGGTTTGTAATGTTTTCAAGGAAGTTTTTATAATGAAAAATCTTGATATAAAATTAGCCAATTTTATGATGATTGCCACGTCATTACTTGCAATGATATGCCTAGCCATGTCTTCATATCATTTTTACTTAGGTGATAAAAATAATGCCACAACATTATCTAGTGCCTTTGTCATTTGGGTATTATTAACCATGCTGATTAAGAACAGTAAAGAAAAGCTATGATTAATCTTGATATAGATTTTTCAAATTTCCTAAAAAATTATCATACTAAGCAACCCAAGATATTTAAGAATGCCATGATTGATAATTAAATAGGCTATAGACTACCTACCACTGCTCTTTTACAATTCAACCCTTTGAGCTTGGCAACACTTTACTTATCACGCAAGTCATACAGGGTCGCTTGTAAAAGGCACTGCTACACGCTTGGTCAGTCCACTTGTCGCTGCTGTATACAGATAGGTGGCAGCGATAGATGAATAAGGAGACCATGACTGTGCGTGCTGCTTGATAGTCTTGGCATTTGCGGTGTCATCAGCGTATAGCCAGCGATAAGCCGACACAAAAATCACATCTTCATAAGGCAATACATCAAGCCGCCTTAGACGATACAGGTACATCTTAGCCGTCCATGTGCCAATGCCGTGAAATGCCGTCAGTTGTGCGGTGATGGTTTTGTCATCAGATTGTCGCAACTGCTCAAAGTCAAGCTGCCCTTGGGCAACTGCCGTGGCAAGTGTCAGAATACATTGGGCTTTGCGTTGGGCGATACCTGTTGCTCTTAGTTCGTCTGCATTCAACGCCAGCACCGTGGCTACGTCTATCAGACCGCCACATCGAGCTTGCAAGCGAGCGATGATGGTATCGGACGCTTTGATGGACAGCATTTGTCCGATGATTTGACCGACCACAAAGGCAAAATCATCGTCCGCCGATGTACCGCCATCATCGGTTAAAAATTCCACATCACCAATCTGCGAGATAAGCCAAGCAAGCCGTGCGTCCTGCTGTAGGTGCTGTATGGCTTGTTCTCGTATGCTGTCATCAATGGCGATTGGTGTATTCATGGGCTAGCTGTCCGTGGTGCTTTTGTTTGGGTCTTGGTGCAGTCGCATTAGCCCTTCTTGTTGTACGGTGGCGACAAGTTTGCCTGCTTGCCAAAACTGTCCATGATTCAGCCCCTTAGAGCGGCTGCTGGTATCGCTCCACATATCATACAGTAGCCAGTCATTCATATCAAACGGACGGTGAAAATGAATGCTGTGGTCAATGCTGGCGGCTTGTAGCCCACGCGTCATAAAGCTCACGCCATGGGGCATCATCGCTGTACCCACAAGATAAAAATCGGACGCAAAAGCAAGCAGTGCCTGCTGGGTGGCTATTGGACGCTCATGCAGCTCATTCACCCTTAGCCAGATGGCTTGTTTTGGTCGCATAGGGGCTGGATTGATGAGGTCTCTGGGGGCGACTGGGCGTATCTCAACATGTCGCTGCCGCATAAAGCGAGACCGCAGGGCAGGCGGTATGTTGGGTAGCGTCTTGGTTTTTAGTTGCTGTTCGTTCGGCAGATAGTCAGGGTCAGGGTAGCTTGGCATGACCCCATGATAATCCAGCCCATCTTCGGCAAGGGCAAAGGACGCATTCATCGAAAAAATCACGCTTTCTGACCCATCGTCCTTGTACTGTACGGCAACCACTTCTCGTGCGGACAGACTTCTGCCATCACGCAAACGGCGTACTTGGTAGCTCACAGGGCGAGTAACATCACCCCCACGCAAAAAATATCCGTGCATGGAATGACAAGGCTTATCCATCGGCAGCGTGTGTGATGCTGCCAGCAGTGCTTGAGCCAGTACTTGTCCACCAAAAATCCTTGCCCCCACATAATCTCGGCTCTGCCCCACAAAGACATCAGCCGCCGAACTGGTCAAAGTAAGCGTGTCCAGCAGCTCATTAACCAATTCTGCGGCGGACTTAAACGGATAATCGGCTGGGTTGTCGCTTGTGATGGTAGTGTGGTTTGTTGTAGGTGAAGTCATGGCGTTTCTCGGTTTAAGTTTGGGTTTCGATTTCAGTTTGGGTTTAGGTTTGCATTTCTTGGTGTAATCAGTTGATTGACGGTCTTTTGAATGTACTTTAACGGATTATCCATAAAGGATTGTCTGTAAAAATATCTAACTTGCTTGTACTATCCGCACCTGCTTTTCTTTTATAGTCAATTAAAATTGCAATGATACAGCGTTGACAGCTCCCTTATGTACTACTAGTACACGGCGGTCGCTGTCGCCTTGTCTCATTTTTATTTTAATCGACTATATGTACATTTTGGTTATTTGGGCTTGCTGTCAATTATCTCAATTGCATTAGAACGCACCTTAGTATGAAAAGTATAGCATTTTTTGAGCGATTTTGAACCACGAAGCCAAAATCAATGTTAAAATAACAGGATTTGATACGATGACAGGCAAAAGATGACAACCTTGCACAAAAATACCCAATACAAGAATTCACTCAAAAAATGGTACAAATCCCTATCTGCCAAGGGCTTATCTCTAATCGTCAAGCCCGATGTGCTGGGCGATACGCCTGTTATCACCGAGACGGCAACTTTTTATGTGTTGGACGAATATTCTCGTGCCAATAGCCTACTGCTTGAGAGCCAAACCCAATCATCGGGTCTGCCTAATGCCCTGCAATCGGTGCAGACCCAAGGCATTGATGAGTCGTCCGCCATGATATTTTTAAAGCACCGCCGTGCGGACAAACGCCAAAAAGTCTCGCCACGCCTGCTGCGTCTTATCAAGGCATGTCTTGCCGACAAGACATTGAGCGTAAAACTTGTGCCAACCACTATTTTTTGGGGACGTGCCCCCGACAAAGAAGAGTCCTTGCTCAAACTGCTCATGGCAGATGAATGGCGAGTGCCAAGTATCAGCAAACAGCTGTTCAATATCGGTGTGCTGGGGCGTGATAGCTTTGTGCAGTTTTTTGACACCAAGGATTTGCAGACACTGATTGCAGACGCACAAACGCAGTTGGCAGACAGACCCAACAATGTGAGCTTTGACGCTCGTGCCGAACAGATAGCGATGGTTATCGAAGCACGCATCAAAGGCTATCTCACCAAGCAACGCACCAGTATCCTAGGGCCTGATATGTCCGACAGACGTAATATTGCAGGCAGTGTACTCAACTCACCACAGGTACAGTCTGCCATCGAAGACAAGGCTCGCAGCACCAGCAAATCCATTCCAGCACTCAAAAAAGAAGCCAAACATTATATCGATGAGATTGCCAGTGATTATTCGCATTCGGTGGTGCGTGTGTTTGACCATTTTTTGACGTGGCTGTGGACGCAGCTGTATGATGGGGTAGAAGTGCGTCATTTTGAGCGAGTACGCACACTTGCCCCCGACCATCAGATAATCTATGTGCCATGCCATCGCAGCCACATGGATTATCTGCTGCTGTCGTACGTCATCTACACTAGGGGCTTGCGAATTCCGTATGTGGCGGCAGGGTCAAATCTCAATATCCCCATGCTGGGCGAGATTTTACGCAGTGGCGGTGCGTTCTTTTTAAGGCGTAGTTTTAAGGACAATCCCTTGTACGGTGCGGTGTTCAAAGAGTATTTTTATAGCCTTATGCAGCGTAACACCCCCATCGAATACTTTGTCGAAGGGGGGCGTTCACGCTCTGGCAGACTGCTTGCCCCAAAACTGGGTATGCTCGCCATGACAGTACAAAGCTATCTGCGTAAGCCTGCCAAGCCTGTGGTATTTATCCCCACATACATCAGTTATGAACGCATTATGGAAGGGGCGACGTATATCGGAGAACTGAAGGGCAAGCCCAAAGAAAGCGAAAATCTGCTGGGTGTCATCAAGACCGCTCGCAAGATTGAGCGTATCTTTGGCACGGTGCATTTGAGCTTTGGCGAGCCTTTGTATTTGGACAATTTTTTGACCAAGTTTGACGTTGCCAACCCACGCTTGATTGACGATAATGCCCCCAATACGGACAATACCAAGCAAGATGA
>JAUNUB010000124.1 GCA_030538375.1 Moraxella sp.
GGGCGGTGTGTACATTGGCGACTTGTTTCATTGCATTTCTCCGATTAGTGAATGGACTATAAATGGGGCTTATATGCTGGATTTAAATGCTTGTTTTGTTGATGAGCATTAACCAGTGGTAAATAGCAAGGCTGTCATAATCGCTGGCTTGCTCACAATGCCAAAGAGCATAGCGTCCATGATGATAGGTCAAGAACTACAAATAGGGCATGACCCAACACACCACGTCGCCTACTTACAAAGCTGGGTGAAAGTTTTTGAAAATGACCCAAAAGAAATCTTTAGAGCGGTAAAAGACGCTGATAAAATCAGTGGTTATTTGATGGATTTTGTGAAAGAAAGGGAAGTGGTGAGTGAAAAAAAATCTTTGGGTGTAGCAGCAGATAGTTCACAGAGAAAACCAAAAATAACAGCATTTGAAAAAGCCATTGACAAGGTTGTTGATGGCTATACTCCAAGTTATTACGTAAGAATTGGTAAAACTCCTGAAGTTTTACAAATGTTAGGTTTGCCAAAAGCTAAGGTTTCCATCAAAGGTGCGACCATAGAAAAAGTTATGGGGCATTATCTAGGGGTTGAGCAAGGAGAACACAGCAATCTGCACAATATAACACCTGACACATTAAAAAAGCTACCCCAGCAGTTAAATGAACCGATAGCTGTATTTAAACCATCAGAGAATTCAACGAACCCTAATTCTTATGTGGTACTAACCGAACTTTGGGAAAAAGATTTTAAAACCAAAAATGACAATCCAGTAATTGTTGCTATGCGTATCAGTGCAAACGAACAGCATATTGATGTTACTAGTGTATATGGAAAAGACAGTAGAAAATCCTTGCAAAATTGGCTGGACAACAACCTAATTTATTGGGACAAAGAAAAAGGTCAGAGACTAATCAACACCATAGGGCTCCAATCGCCCAAGGCTTTACATGAAATCTCCAACTCTTCCCCTAATGTTAAAACAAATGAAGACCTAAGTCAATACCTTTTACAAAAAAATTCAGAGAAAACCACAAATACGACTGCTGCTGAACATGAGCAGTCTATCAATCAAGATGACTTAGTTCAACCCATTAAAAACAAGGAACACACACAACCAAACTCAAGCATAGCCCAAGAAAAAACCTACCTATACGTCCCTTACGAAGATAAAGACACAGCCGCCAAGCTAGGGGCGAAGTGGGATAAAGAAAATATGGCGTGGTATGCCCCAGCTGGTAGCGATTTAGATAAGTTTAAGACGTGGCAAAATCCGCCCTATGTACCCAGTGCAGAAGTTTTCCGCAATATCCACGCACACTTTCGCACTTGCTTTCCTAGTCGCACTTCTTGACTTATTCCGCCATATCCGCCATGGATTAGACAAAAGTACAACACAAAACAACCTACCACCCCACAGGGTCAATATCCAAAGCAAGTCGCACCTGCCGAGAGCTTGGTAAGCCAAGCACCTGCTCCCACCATACATTCAACATATCATGCAGTGGCTTGCGTGTTTTTGACAGGATTAACATCTGTACATGATAGCGATTGCTCTTTTTTAGCATGGGGGCATTGATGGGGGCAAGCACCGCAAAAGGGTGCGTTGTAGGCAACAGTTCCTTGGCTCGTATGATGGCGATTTGAGCATTGTCAAGCGACTCAGCTTCGGCTCGCACCAGCACCGCATGACTAAAAGGTGGCAAGCCCAGCCGTCTACGCTCATTCAATAGCTCGCTTGCAAATACCGAATACTCTTGGCTGATGAGTTTTAACAACGTCGAATTATCAGGTTTCATAGTCTGAATCAGCACTCGCCCATGTACATCGCCCCGCCCTGCCCGCCCTGCTACTTGCAGTATGGTCTGGGCGGTTTGTTCCGCCGCTCTAAAATCCGCCGACCACAACCCAGCATCCGCATCAGCAATCACCACAAGGCTTACTTTATCAAAATGATGTCCCTTGGCAAGCATTTGTGTACCCACCAAAATCATCGGTGTGCCTTCATTAATCTGCCGATACAGCTTATCCCACGCCCCTTTGCTACGCACCGTATCACGGTCTATCTGCATGACAGGATAGCTGGTTGCGGATTTTTGGGGATTGTTAAACAGACTGTGCAAATGAGCGAACAGCTGCCCTGTGCCTTGTCCCAGCGTATCGATATTGCTACTGCGGCATTCTGGACAAGCAGTCGGTACATTGGTCTGATAGCCACAGTGATGGCACGACAACCACGACCGCCGTCCGCTCGCCAGCTTATGCACGGTCAGATGGCTGCTACACTGTATGCAATCCGCCTGCCAACCACACGCACGGCACAACAGCACAGGTGCATAGCCACGCCGATTCAAAAACACTAGCACTTGCTCGCCCTGTGCCAAGGTCTGCTTTATCAGCATAAGTGTACGGTGTGCAAGATGTGTACTCTTGTCCACACCTTGCTTATCGCTCGACCACACCGCCCCTTGCCGCATGTCCACCAGCTCCAGCACTGGCGGTTTGGCGTTGCCTGCTCGTTTGGTGAGCCTGCATTCGGTCAATTTGCCGTCCATTACCAGTTTAAACTGCTCAAGGCTTGGCGTTGCCGTGCCAAGCACGACAGGAATATTTTGGCAAAATCCCAAATACAGCGACACATCTACCGCTTGATAACGCAAATGGTCTTGCTGTTTAAATGACGTGTCATGTGCTTCATCAATCACAATCAGCCCCAATACGTCAAACGGATAAAACACGCACGAACGTGTGCCAATCACAATCTGTGCCTGTCCACTGCGACATGCCTGCCAACCTGCCAATCGCTCCGTGTCATTCAGCCCAGAATGTAGCACCACCACATTGGCGGCAAACCGCTTGGCAAATCGCTCCTTGCTCTGCGGTGTCAGCCCAATCTCAGGCACGATAACCAGCACCTGCTTGCCCTGTGCCAGCACCTTTGCCATCGCCTGTAGGTACACTTCCGTTTTGCCAGCACCTGTTACTCCATTTAACAAAATCCCTTGATAACGCCCATCATTCACCGCTTTGTCAATCACCGCCAAGGCGGTAACCTGTTCGTCATTTAGGGGCAGATGTGCGGTTTTTAGCGTTGGCGGTTTTGGCTTACTGGGTGTACAAACTCTCGCTTGTATCAAGCCTTTTTCTGCTAAGATTTTTAAATTTTTGCCACTCACCCCGAAGATTTTTAGCATGGCTTCACCGCTGTGCGGATTGTCCTTAATCAAGCCGAAATCTCGCCATTGGGTTTTGGCGGTTTTTTTTATTTGAGCTTTGACAAAATTCTCATCATTCGCCGCATCGCTAATCGCCCAAGTGGTGATGGTTTCGCTCACCGTTTTGCCGTGTTTGAGCAAGGTTGGTAACATAACCGCCAAAGTCTCGCCCAGCGGATAATGATAATAACTGGCAAGCCATTTGGCAAATTTTAACGAGAATTCGTCAAGCAGTGGTGTATTATCCAACACTTCTTGTATTGATTTTAATTTATGCTTATCAATATCTGTCGTCTCGGTATGCCCCATCACCACACCGATAAGTTTGCGATTACCAAACGGCACAAGCACACGCCCCCCACGCACAGGCAGGCTCATGTCCACCTTGCACAAATAATCAAACACCTTGTACAGCGGCACAGGCAATGCCACTTGCACCAGCTTTTTATGATATTTTTGTTCCATGCTCACATCATCATTCATCAGTTTTTATGCCACAGCTTTTTGTGCAACCATTCATGCCAGCAATAAATCAGTAATAAAAAGGACTGCCATCATCTGACGCAGTCCCATCACTTTTTATCTTAAATGCTTATCACAAAAGATACAGTAGTAGATTTAAGGCAAATACAAAATCGACTCAATCTCCACCACCGCCCCTTTTGGCAAGGCAGCAACTTGCACCGCCGCACGAGCTGGGTAAGGTGTGGTCAAATACTGCTCAAAAATCGCATTCAATGCCGCAAAATCCGCCAAATCCGTGAGCGATACATTAAACTTCACCACGTCCGCCAACGTGCCACCAGCCGCCTTGGCAATCTCGGCGATATTATCCATCACCTGCTTGGCTTGGGCTTCAAAACCATCTGCCAGCACCATCGTCTGTGGGTCAAGCCCAATCTGCCCTGAGATATACAGCGTATCACCAGCCTTAACCGCTTGTGAATATGTGCCAGCCGCCGCAGGAGCATTATCGGTATGAATGATTTGTTTTGTCATAATAATTCCCAAACTGCTAACGTTTTAATTATTTGCTCTTTTTGATTATCTACTCTTAAAGTATGCCACAATCTTATCAAACAAACTCATCGCAGGCTCGCCAGTATAGACAATACCGCCTGCCACGTTGTCAGCAGTGTGCGGCAGCGTATCAGGCTCAATTTTACCCAAAAAATGTGCCGCTTCTTTTGAAGTGTTTAAATCAATGGTACAACACATAACTCTCTCCTTTGATGAATGTGGTTAGCTAATACTTTATGAATGTATATTAGCTTTATATTAAAACAATTATTACACGCATTCAAGCGATTTTACAAAAACTTCGTAATCAATCGCAGTGGCAGGTATTTCATGCCCAGCCCAATCGGTAGCCACGGCCATGCAGGCACATAGGCTTCATCTACCTTGGCTTCGATGGCTTTGATGATAACTTCCGCCCCTTCATCTTCTTCGACTTCAAAAGGCAGATATTTTGCCCCAATATTCAAATCCGTCCGCACATAGCCCGGATAAATGGTGCTGACGGTGATGGGTAGTTTTTCGGTGATGGTATCCGCACGAATGCCTTCTGCCAGTGCCGCAAGCCCTGCTTTGGCAGCTGCATAAGTCGTCAAATGTCGTGGCAGTCCACGCACCGCCGACATGCTAGATATTACCACCAAATGACCGCTGTTTTGACGGCGAAAAATCTGCATTGCCGCTTCGCACTGAGCAAGTGCCGCAATAAAATTGGTCTCGGCGGTGGCACGATTGGTATTAAACCGCCCATGCCCAATCACTCGGCTATCGCCCACGCCAGCATTAACAATCACCTTATCAAGCCCCCCTGCTTCATAGGCAAAGGCTTCAAACACCGTAAACACATCATCGTACACCGTTACGTCCAGTGCTTTGGTATGCACCTTAACGCCATATTCACTTTCGAGTTCTGCCGCCAGTGCGTCCAGTCGCTCCAGCCGTCTGGCACAAATCGCCAAATCATAACCCAAAAATGCAAACTTGCGAGCCATCATCGCTCCAAGCCCAGAGCTTGCCCCTGTAATCAGTACCGTCTTGCCTTGACCGATACCACGAATGTCATTTAAGTCTTTGATTTTGCTAAAGCGGTTGGCGATATTACGCCCCACTTTGTCGGCTTTGGTGATGAGCTGTTCTAGTTTTTTCATTATAATACTCAAAAAAGATAAAAGACTTGTGGTTATTTTATAACACTTTTATCAAAATTCCCACCGATTTGATGTGCACAATCAATGACTTAAAACCAGCTCGCAAATTGTTAATTTCACTGATTAAAGTCATAACATTTTGCCATTGCTGCCTTGTGGGTATTGCAA
>JAUNUB010000125.1 GCA_030538375.1 Moraxella sp.
CAACCAGCAACCAGCTATAGCCTAAGCGAACCGCTTTTTGCTGTCAAGGATTTAATTCTTCCAAAATCCACATTGAATGCAATCAATGACTTCCTTTCCTATCAAAAATACGCAGATTTAATTTTTAATCAATGGGGACTTTCTCAAACCCATTCTCATCAACGACAAATCGCCATCAACCTTTATGGACTTCCCGGCACAGGCAAAACCATGGCGGCACATGCCATTGCTCACGCCCTAAACAAACCCATCATCGCTGTCAATTATTCGGAAATTGAATCCAAGTACGTTGGCGAGACTTCAAAAAATATCACCGCATTATTCAATCACGCCAAAGAAAGCCAAGCAATCATATTTTTTGATGAAGCAGATGCTATTTTGAGCAGGCGTGTTACCAATATGACTCACGCCACCGATGTCAGTGTCAATCAAACTCGCTCTGTATTACTCACCTTGATGAATCATCATGAAGGATTGATTATATTCACCACGAATTTTATTGAAAATTACGACCCTGCATTTATGCGTAGAATCCTATCTCATGTTTTGTTTGAATTGCCAGATTTGGAAAATAGACAACACCTTTGGTCTAAATATATTCCACAAAATCTACCCACAGATATTAATATATCAAAGCTGGCAGAACACTCAGAAGGTTTGTCAGGCAGTGATATTTCTAACTGCGTCCTAAAAGCAAGTCTTTCAGCAGCAAGATCCAACAACAATAGTGTTTCTGAAACTGATTTCATGACAGCGATTAACGAAGTTATTGCCAGTCAAAATGCAAACAAAAAATCCCTCACATCTAACACCACGGTCAGAACGCAGGTTGTTAGCGAAGAATATGCAAAATCACAAATTAATTTATCAAAATCAGAGGAGTAGTTCATGATACCCGTTTTATTAATTGTAGGTGCAGGTGCTGCGATATTGGGTGCAGCTGTCGCTGTTTATTGGAAGAATATCAGAGATTGGCTAAAAAGAGTTTTGGACAAATTACCAAGCTCTATTAAAGAAAAAATACAAGGAGTTCAGGTATTTGCTCAGCGTATTGGCAACACCTTTAAAAATATTATGAAGTATTATTCCTATGATAAAAACACCAATCAGTGGAATGAGACAGTTGTAACCACAGAGGTTGATGCAAGCACAGTGCCAGAACATATCAGAAGAAAGATTGAAAATGCATCTAATGAAACAGCAGACATTAGCGATGATTTGGAAAAAGAATTGAAAATGAGTTTTTAACTACGGGAGATAAATTATGAGTACAGAAAAAAATAGCATTATCGATGAGCTACTTAATATTGACAATAGTCCTGTTTTGAAAAAATTCGAACTGGGTATGGAAGTTGGCAATAAGCTAATGGATAAGGCAGACGAAAAATTTCAAATAAAAAAACTAGATTTAGAGTCTTTGATAGAAACACTATCAAAGGTCATAGACGAAAAAGTGATTGATATCTCTCGTGAGAATAATTATATTCCACTTGGTGGTGAAATCCAGTTGTCTACTCCGCAGAATCAATCAGTCATACAAGTCGCTTGGGATTTTTATTTTAATGACCAACATCAAAAAATTCAGAAAACAAGCAGTAAAAAAGAAATGGCATATGAGTATATTACAGATGAAACAATAAAATATATTGCTGAAAACTCGCCAAAATTTAACATCAACGCCCCAGAATTACCAGAAGAGGCTCGCACTCATGATTAGTACTAATGCAAGCACAAATCAAATTCTTTTGCTATAGTTTACAGAAATTTACATAGCGAAAGCCCATTACGTCCCAACACCCAACAAAAAAGCCATCATCAGTGATGGCTTTTTTGTTGTTTTTTGAGCGTGGTCAGTGCGTTTACTTACTCACCAGCTTATTCACTTTTTCGTACAGCTCGTGTGCTTTTTGTTTGGCGACGGCGACGATTTCGTTCTCGCCTGCTTTGTCGTCGATGAACTGATTGACACGTTCAAACAGCTCATGAGCCTTGGCTTCAAAACCACCTGAGTTACGCTCATACACAGGCAAGCGTTTGCATACATCGGCGACTTTGTTGCGTACTTCAGCAAGCACCGCTTCATCACCACGTGCGTCCAAGATGTCGCAAATCCAGCCAGCCAACTCAATACACTCCGCTTCTTTAAAGCCACGTGTGGTAATCGCAGGCGTACCTAGTCGAATGCCAGAAGTTACAAAAGGTGATTTTGGGTCGTTTGGCACAGAGTTTTTGTTCACGGTGATGTGTGCATCGCCCAGCCATTTATCCGCTTCTTTACCTGTGATGCCTTGCTTGATTAGGCTGATGAGCATAAGATGGTTTTGTGTGCCGCCGCTCACCACATCATAGCCACGAGAGATAATGGTATTTGCCATGGCTTGAGCGTTTTTGACGACTTGTTGTTGATAGGCTTTGTAGTCATCGGTCATCGCTTCTTTAAAGCAGATGGCCTTGGCAGCGATGGCGTGCATGAGTGGACCGCCTTGTGTACCCGGAAAGACAGCAGAGTTCAGTTTTTTCTCAATCTCTTCGTTGGCTTTTGCCAAAATCAGCCCAGAACGTGGTCCACGCAAGGTCTTATGCGTCGTCGTCGTGGTAACGTCTGCAATAGCCACAGGGCTTGGGTACACGCCAGCCGCCACAAGTCCTGCCACGTGTGCCATGTCTACAAATAGATACGCCCCTACGCTGTCGGCAATCTCACGAAATCTCTGCCAGTCCATCACCTGACTATATGCCGAAAAGCCTGCAATAATCATCTTTGGCTTATGCTCATTGGCAAGGCGTTGAATCTCGTCATAATCCAACAGACCGTTGTCGTCAATGCCATAATGCACCGCATTATAAGTCTTGCCAGAAAAGCTCACGCTTGCCCCATGCGTCAAATGTCCACCGTGGGCAAGGCTCATGCCAAGCACAGTGTCGCCTGCTTCTAGCAAGGCAAGGTATACAGCAGCATTGGCATTAGAACCCGAATGCGGCTGCACGTTGGCATAATCCGCACCGAACAATGCCTTGGCACGGTCAATGGCAATCTGCTCTACCACGTCCACATGCTCACAGCCACCATAATAACGCTTGGCAGGATAACCTTCGGCGTATTTGTTGGTGAGTGATGTGCCTTGGGCTTCCATCACGGCAGGCGAGCAGTAGTTTTCGGACGCAATCAGCTCAATATGGTCTTCTTGACGCTGGGTTTCGGCATCAACCGCAGCGGCGATTTCTGGGTCATAGGCGTGCATTGAGATTTCTTTAAACATAGTAGACTTTCCTGTGATGAACAATTAATTATAGTCGATTAAAATAAAAATAAGACAAGGCGACAACGTCCGTGGTGTACAAGTAGTACATAAGGACGTTGACAACGCAGTATTATTGCAATTTTAATTGACTATATCAGTGGCTGGTATTAAGCCTGTTTATGATTAGGGCGTAATTCAAACAGACTGCATGACAACCACAATCTTCTGTAGTGTAGCACAATTTGCCAAAGATAGTACAGCTGTCAAAGGGGTTTCAACATGAGAAAATTTCAGCTTAAATTGAACAATTTACACTTTGAGTGGCTTGGCTTGATTGTAGGCGTTCCACAAAGGCAGGCAAAAAAATCTCACTGATGAGTAGCTTGCGTCCATGCCAGTCATAGACTGTGTGCCGCCCCCAATTGCCTTGATTGTAATCAAAACTGCGTTCATGGGACAAATGGCGTGTACGAGCGAACATCACATAGCCGATGGGACGCTGTTTAAGATACCTTAGGCGTTTGGCATTGCCTTGCAAGCTCGTCAAGGGAAATACGCTCATCGCACGCACCCATGCCATGTTGTCCGCCATATCATCTGCCACATCGCCATCATCACCAAAGAGCAGCACTTCACGCACCCAAGCCAGCCGAGTTTTGTGCAGGGGCAATCCCAGCAGGCGTTTTTGGGTGTGGCTTAGGGGGGTGAGTGCCTGCTGTAGGATTTTCACCCTTAGGGGCTTGCCTTTGATGGCTTCAAGATGAGCGGTGAGCGAACCTGTGCTGTGCAGATAATAAGCAAGGGCAGGCGGTGCATGACGTGTGTGCATGATGGGCTACAGCCTGTAGGCGGTAGGGTCTGTGCTGACTTGACGGCGTGGATTGTCGGCACTCACAAAAAAGGCTTGCGTTACATTGTCCTTGGCAGTCTGATAATAATCGAACTGCTGGCAAGTCGTCTCAAGCTCGCCAAGCCATGTGGGAATGGCAGATTTCATGCGGTGAAAACGTGCCGCATTAGGGCTTGCCTGCCGTGATTGCAAGGTGTGCAAGGCTTGCCATGCCCCAGCACGGTCGTTGCAGACCAGTGCCACATCACAACCAGCCATGATGGCAGACAGCACTCGTTCGCCCACACCACCTGCCACATGAGCAGCTTTCATAGATAGGTCATCGCTAAATAGCACCCCTGTATAGCCAAGCTCTCCACGCAAAATATCCTGTAGCCAAATCTTACTAAACCCAGCAGGCTTGTCGTCCACTTGAGCGAACACCACATGAGCAGGCATAAGTGCGTCCAGCTCATTGAGATTGTCAATGAATACCTTGACATCTTGCCAAATGTCATCAAAACACCGCTCATCACACACATCAGATATATGAGAATCCGCCAGCACCGAGCCATGCCCCGGAAAGTGCTTGCCTGTGGTTTTCATGCCGACAGCGTGCATACCGCTCATAAACGCACGCACCAGCATACTGGCAATGCTAGGGTCGGTATGAAACGCCCTATCGCCTATCACGCTACTGCCGCCATCAATATCCAGCACAGGGGCAAAGCTAATATCCACACCCACCGCCAGCACTTCTGCTGCCATCAGATAGCCTGTATCGTAGGCAAGGCTTAGGGCGGCAGTGGCATTGTCATCGTACAGCTTACCCAGTCGCCCCATGGCAGGCAACGGCGAAAACCCATCACGAAAACGTGCCACTCGTCCGCCTTCTTGGTCGGCAGCGATGACCAGCGTTGGATTAACCGCACGCATACTGTCGGTCAAGGCACGCACTTGGGCAGGCGTGGCAACGTTACGCTTAAAAAGTATCACCCCTGCAATCTCATCACAGCCAAGCAGCTTAACATCATCGGCATTTAGGCTTGTGCCGTCCACATCAATCATCAGACTTGGGATAATGGGCGTGTTGGGGCAAGTGGCGTGCATGAGGTATTCCGTGGTATTTTGGCAGAAGGGTACGGTGTATTATAATGGGGATTGTGGGCTTAGGCAATTTTATTCAAGATTATTTAGGATATGCCAAGCGTTTGTTATGCAGAACTTGGGGCTGACGTAGATTAGCAACTATGATATACTACAAAAATGAAGATAACCCATTGTAAACTATCAAGAAAAATTCAATTAAAACTACTTGAATTTTTTGTTGCCGAAGTTACCGCTAGAACAGCTGCTGATTTGTTAGGTATTCAAGCCAACACTGCAATACTATTCTATCACAAAATCAGACTTGTGATAG
>JAUNUB010000126.1:0-1920 GCA_030538375.1 Moraxella sp.
AAAGCTGGGCGAGATGATGGCACATCTCACAACATTAACACCTTTTTAAAAAGATAAACCGACTTCATCAAGTCTACGCTGCACCGCTTTGTACGGTCTGCGTTCGCTTTATGTGTGTTGTGGGTTGGGTGTTAAACAAAATTCCTTGTGATTGACTGATGACGGTATTGACTAACAAATAGGGTCGTGATTGTGAAAGTAGAAAAATTAAGCGTGTTCGTGCGTTCGGTAAGTGCTTTTTTTGAACAGCTGGGTGTAAAACTCAGCGATATTGATACGCCCTATCTGAATGACAATATTTCACCAGTCGCCCATGATTATACAGGGGTGATTACCATCAGCGGACCATTGAAAGGGGCTGTGTATGTGTCTGCTTCCACGGCACTGCTGCGTGAGCTGCTCAAGGTGCTAAAAGAAGTCGAGACCTTGGCACTGCTAAGAGACCTAGTGGGCGAGATTGCCAATACGGTGGCAGGTAATGCCCGTATCGAGTTTGGTTCGGAATTTGTCATTTCACCCCCAAAGGTGGTAGATGGCACACCGGGGGCAAGTTTTTTGCCAAAAAACCAACGCACTTACACCATTCCTTTTTCTTGGCATGAACACGCTGGGGTGATTGGTATCTGTATCGAGGCAGGCTGATGTGTGGTGTGGGTATTAAGCCATGTTTATTAAACGTTTGTTAAAATGGATTTACTCCACACGCCGCCAATAATCATGATGGGAATATACCATTTATTTGACTACAACCATGGTTGTATTGGCGTATTGATTTTAACTTTTGTTGCCTTACTCATCACAACCTTTGTTATAATTTGGCACGACAACTTACCAAACACAAGGTCAAAAAACCTTGTGTTTTTTGTTAAATTTGTTATAATAGTCGGCTTGGTATACTGCCAAGATAGAGGATTGCTGTCGCAATCTTGATTTTTTTCTTTTAATCACACACATATCACTTGCAGAATGTTGGGGTGTTTGTGAGCTTGATTAATTTTGTTGTGATGACAAAATGCGTGCTTACGAATTCAAGATTTTTTGGTGATGTGGAGGTATTAACCCATTCTTTAAGGACTTTTTATGTCAAATCCTACCCAAATTGCAATGCGTGATTTGCTAGAAGCTGGTGCACACTTCGGACACCAAACTCGCTACTGGAATCCAAAGATGAACCAATACATCTTCGGTGCACGCAACAAGATTCACATCATCAACCTTGAGCATACCGTTAAGCAATTTAACGATGCCTTGACTTTTGTTAATAAACTGGCAGCTGGCAACAACAAAGTATTGTTTGTTGGTACAAAGCGTGCAGCAGGTCAAGCGATTCGTGAGCAAGCCAGCCGTGCAGGTATGCCATACATCGACCATCGTTGGTTGGGCGGCACACTCACCAACTGGAAAACCATTCGTCAATCTATCACTCGTCTAAAGGAGCTAGAAAAGCAAGCCGAAGACGGTACTTTTGCCAAGCTGACCAAGCGTGAAGCCCTTGAGCGTACTCGTGATATGGAAAAACTTGAGCGTGGCTTGGGTGGTATCAAAGAGATGGGCGGCTTGCCAGACGCAATTTTTGTGATTGATGTAGACCACGAAGCCATCGCCATCAAAGAAGCTAAGAACCTTGGCATTCCTGTTATCGGTATCGTGGACACCAACTCTAATCCTGACAATGTAGATTATGTGATTGCCGCTAATGATGACGCAATCCGTGCTGTTACGCTATATGCCACAGCCATGGCAGACGCTATTCTTGCTGGCAAAGAGTACGCCAAAACCCAAGGCGGTGCAAAACAAGCCGCTGAAGTAGAAGCAGCGGCTGAATAAGTCATTATTCTGTCAAATAATTGATTTATAATATAACCGCTTGTTGCCAAAGATGAGCGGTTATTTTTAAATAATTTTCAATTTTTAAATAAT
>JAUNUB010000126.1:1930-5323 GCA_030538375.1 Moraxella sp.
TCAATGTTTTTTTTATAATGTAGAAAAGGTAAAAACCATGACTCAAGTATCTGCAAAACTCGTAAAAGAACTTCGTGACCGCACTGGTCTTGGCATGATGGAATGCAAAAAAGCCCTAGAAGAGGCAAATGGGGACATCGAGCTTGCGATTGACAACCTGCGTAAATCAGGACAAGCCAAAGCCGCCAAAAAAGCAGGCAACATCGCTGCTGATGGGGCTATTATCATCGCTCAAGGTGCTGGCAAGGCATTGCTACTAGAAGTCAACTGCCAAACCGACTTCGTTGCCAAAGATGAAAACTTCACCGTATTTGCCAACAAAGCTGCCGAATTGGCATTGGCAAACAACCTAACTGATGTAGAGGCCATCTCTGCATTGCCATATGGTGATGGTGCAAGCGTTGAAGAGGCTCGTATCGCCTTGGTACAAAAAATCGGTGAAAACATTCAAATCCGCCGTGCCGAAGTCATCGAAGGGACAAACCTTGCGACCTATCGCCATGGCTTGCGTATCGGTGTGGTGGTGTCGTACGAAGGCGGCAGCGAAGAGATTGGCAAAGCAGTTGCCATGCAAGTGGCAGCGTTCAACCCTATTGCCGTGAACGAAGAAAACGTACCTGCGGACATCTTGGCACGTGAAAAAGACATCATCGAAGCCAAAGCCAAAGAATCTGGCAAGCCTGATAACGTGGTTGAAAAAATGATTACTGGTGGTCTACAGAAGTACCTTAACGAAGTTACCTTGGTCAATCAACAATACGTCATGGACAACGAAAAGAAAGTTGGTGATGTGCTAAAAGCCGAAGGTGCAACCGTTGTGAGTTTCAAACGCCTAGAAGTGGGTGAAGGCATCGAGAAAAAACAAGAAGACTTCGCTGCTGAAGTTGCCGCCGCTCAAGCCGCCGCCGCAAAATAATCAGATAACTGGTGCTACAAAAAAAGCTCGCTGTATGGCGGGCTTTTTTTATGTTCTAAAAAGTATAGGTTTTTTCTTTCTTGTGCTTTCTCTTTTTTTGCCCCTGTCTTTGTCTTAAAAATCATCTCGTCACCATCGCAACACTTATAAACTCTTACATCAAAATGTAAACATATGTATCTATTATGTCGATTATGAAACAAAGTATTGCATTTGTTATTGTTATGTTATAACATATCTCTTTTAATACGATGTTTGGAGCGTGTATGTTTGTTAATAGATTGTTGTTGTCAATGATGTGTATTTTGTATGCACCGCTTGGCATGGCACAGGAGTTAAGCGCACAAGATAAATCTGTACCAAGTACCGAATTTGAGACGCTGTATGTGAATGTAGAAAAATTGCAACCTGACACACAGTATCTGCGTAACCATTATAAAAATAGTAGCACGCTTGGCGGTGTGCTTGAGGCGGTGTCAGGTGTGCAAAGTACATCATTTGGGGCACATTCGGGTGCACCGATGATTCGTAGTTTGTCTGGCAATCGTGTGAATATCTCAGAAAACGGTGTCGATGTGAATGGCTTGAATGCGATAAGTGCAGGAACGAATATCGCTTTTGACCCTGTATTTTATCAACTGGTGGGCGTACACAAATCAAGCGATGTGGTACTTCAAGGCGGTCAAGCGATAGGCGGCAGTGTCGCTATTGACAGTGGCTTGGTGGCAAGACAAATGGCGGATAAGCCAGCTGGCTTGGAGCTGTATCTACAAAAAGGCTTTAACATGGCGGACTCTCATGGCATAAAAGCGAATATCAATAACCAAAAAAACATGAGTGTCAATATCTTGCATTCTGCTCAAAGTTTGGACAATTATAATATCGTGGGAAATAGCAAAGCAAGTGTGTGTGATAATATTATCACAGTGGACGCTAATGGAAGACTTGGTAATGACCCTTATTTGACAAATATTTGTCAAAAAGAGGTTCGGGTGGCTAATGTGTTTAATATGGCTTCTAGGGAATTTTATGATTCGAGATATTATGATATGAGTACTGGTAAGTATAGTCAAGAATATTATGATGATGATTTAGCACCGAGTGATATATTTAAGAGACAGCCCAATTTTTGGGTAAATAGTATTATCAAAAACCCGCTGTATGTCAAAGATACGCCAGAATATGAAGATAAGGTTATATCAACTTCTGAAGTTACCGAAAATTATTATAAAAAACTTGGTAACAGTGATTTAAAAAACAGCAGAACTGGAATTTCTGCCACTTATTTTTTGCAAGATGGTTATGTGGCGTTTGGTATTGATAGCAAGCGAAGTCGTTATGGATTGACGGGTTATTCTGCAAACAATCTTGGCAAGGGTCTTGACCACAAGAATGGTACGCCTGTGCGTATTGGCAGCCATCAAGATAAATATGTTTTGGAGAGTGAAATAAATACCAGCAATCCTTGGTTAAGTAGAGTAAACATGAACCTTGCTAGGGTGGTTGAAAAAAGCACGGAAGACAATATCAAGACTTTATTAAATAGTTATACGTTTGACACATGGTCAGCCAAAAGCACGATACAGCACACGCTGCATAAAAATCTATCTGGGGTATTGGGTGTAAATATCTCAAAACGAGATGTCGATGGTGATGGTGAAGAATTATATTTGCCCAATGTAAAAACGGATAAATATGGGGTATTTTTGCAAGAGACGCTGGATTTTGGTTGGGTGAATATGAGTGCTGGCTATCGGCATGAGCTGGTTAAGCATGATATAAAGGCAGGCGATTTTAAAACAGGACGCAATAAATTGAACGTTCAACTCGATAATCAAGACCGTACCTTAAACAGCCATGAATTAAAAGCACATATTAAGCCACACAAAAATTTTGGATTAAAAGTAAACTATGCAAAATCCGAAAGAGCACCTGAGATTAACGAATTGTATGCTTCTGGCAGGCATTATAGTATCATGGCCAGAGAAGAAGGCAATCAACTTTTAAAAAAAGAAGTGGCAAAAAACTTGGAGCTTACCGCTTTATTTAATTTTGATAATAATCTGAATATCGATGTAGGGGTATATCGCAATAAATTTTTTAATTAGGGGCTGTACTAGATTAGCCCTAAATTCCACACCATTTTCTCAAAGTTCTTAGCTTTTGTGATGGTGTGCCGTAGTTAAATCTAAACTCACATTCTTTGATAAAAAGATGAAAGTTTTTCTTGTCAATGCCATTGTATTTTCTTAGGATACGCTTGGCTTGAGACCAGAAATTCTCAATGCCGTTGATGTGATTGTGCTTGTTATCTTTGTCTGTAAATTCATTAGAATGATTAACTCTAAAATGCTTAAAATCAGACACATCAAGGACGTTGTAACTTTTGTAGCTGTCTGTGTAGACAACACTGTCAGGCTTGATTTTACTTGTGATGATGGGCATTAGCGTGGCTGATTTAGTGTCTTTGACAACAA
>JAUNUB010000127.1 GCA_030538375.1 Moraxella sp.
GATTTAACTACGGCACACCATCACAAAAGCTGAAAATCTTAAAAAAATGGTGTGGAATTTAATTTAATCTACTTCAGCCCCTTCATCTTTTAAATCAACAAACAAGATAAATGCAAGTCTTTTTAAAGAAAAAGCCGTAGGAAACACCCCAGCCAAAAGCAAAACAACTGTTAAGATGTCTTGCCTTGTGTGGTTTTGTATAATAAAAACTAGGGCTGCCCTAGGCTTGCTTATTCTGCCAAATCGGCAAATAAGGCTGTGGACAGATAACGCTCGCCTGATGATGGAATGATGACCACGATGAGCTTGCCTGCATTTTCTGGGCGTTTGGCGACTTGTAGAGCCGACCACACCGCCGCCCCTGCCGAGATACCGACCAAGATACCTTCATCTGCTGCCATGGCTCGTGCGGTGGCAAAGGCGGCTTCGGTGCTGACGGTGATGACTTCATCATAGATGGTAGTGTTAAGAATGCTTGGCACAAAGCCCGGAGCCAGACCTTGCAATTTGTGCGGACCTTTTTCGCCGCCGCTGAATACAGGAGAGTCGGCTGGCTCGACAGCGACGATTCGCACCTTGTCGTTTTTGGCTTTTAGGACTTCGCCTGTGCCTGTGATTGTGCCGCCTGTGCCGATACCAGCGACGACGATGTCCACTTGTCCATCGGTATCACGCCAAATTTCTTCGGCGGTTGTCTCACGGTGAATCTTGGGATTGGCAAGGTTGTCAAATTGACGTGGCATAAAATAACCATGAGCCGCCGCCAGCTCATTCGCTTTGGCAATCGCCCCACCCATGCCTTCTGCCGCTGGAGTCAATACCAATTCTGCCCCATACGCTCGCAACAACGCACGGCGTTCAAGACTCATGCTCTCTGGCATGGTGATGATAAGTTTGTAGCCACGTGCTGCTGCGACCATGGCAAGCCCAATGCCTGTATTGCCACTGGTGGCTTCGATGATAGTACCGCCTTTGGCAAGCTCGCCTGCTTTTTCGGCTTCGTTAATCATGGATAAGGCGATGCGGTCCTTGACGGAGCTGGCTGGATTGTAATACTCAAGTTTGACGACCACACGAGCCGCCAGTCCATCTGTCAAGCGGTTTAATTGTACCAGTGGGGTATTGCCGACCAAGTCGGTGATGTTACTTGCGATGTTCATGATGAATTTTTCCTGTTGATGGCAATGATAAGTGATGGCTTAGCATAACAAATTTTTGGCAGCTTTTGGGGATTTTCTTATGCGGTTTTGGGATAATGGGTTGGTGATATGGACTAGAGCCTTTCTATAGTCTTTTAAATTCAGTTTATAGTGGATTAAAATAAAAATGAGATACAGCGACAACGTCCGCCGTGTTACTTGTAGTGCATAAGCGTATTGGCAAGGTTGTCTCATTGCAATTTTAATCGACTATTATCGTGCTATAATGGCTACCACCATCAGCAAACCCCTTGACATCATGCCGCACATTCTCATCATCGAAGACGATTCTGCCATCGCCGCCACACTTCGCTTTAGTCTTGAACGTGAGAGCTGGCAGACCACATGGATAGAAAGGGCAGGACTTGTGAATAAAGCCCTTGCACAGCTGTCAGAACTGCACGCCGTCATACTAGATGTGGGTTTGCCTGATGGTGATGGTTTTGGGGTGTGCCAAAGTATCCGCAGTGGCACGCATCACGCCCAAGTACCGATACTGTTTTTGACCGCACGAGATGATGAGATTGACAAAGTCCTTGGGCTTGAGATGGGGGCAGATGACTACTTGACCAAGCCATTTAGCCCAAGAGAAATCATCGCTCGTATCAAGGCAATTTGGCGACGTGAGCAGTTCACGCCCAGTGCCGCAGTCGTACAAGCCGCCACAACCGATGGCTTGCCCCAGATAAGTTTTAGCAAGCTCACCACTGCACCTACTACCACGCTTGCCAGCACACTTACTGCCACACAAGGCTTATGTCATACCCCAATGACGCACACATGGCACTATCACGCCAATACTTATACCTTGTCGCTTGATAATCAGCCGCTTGAGCTTAGCAAAACCGAGCTTGCTATTATGCTGGCTTTGCTCGATAAATCCAGTCATATCCTAAGCCGTGAACAGCTGCTTGCTCATGCCAGCAACCACCCAGAACACCGCCTATCACGCACCATTGACAGCCATATCAAGACCTTGCGGCAAAAGCTCTCCGCTGTCTGTGCTGATGAGCTTATCATTACGCATCGTGGGCTTGGCTACAGTTTATGCTAGGAGCAGCCCAATGCCTATGCTAAACAATGGCAAGAATGGCTTTGTGTCATCATCTTGCTTGGCTCGTACGGTTGGAGATGGCATAGGCTTTCATGCTTGGCTGGATAAGATATTTCAAAAGCAGGTGAGCTTTAGTATATTTTTTCGGCTGTGGCTGTGTTTTGTGCTGCTTATCGTCATTGCCTGTGGGTTGGTGTGGCATCACACCCAGCAGACCTTGCGACCATCTGCCAAGCGTGTCGTTGAAGACACTTTGGTGGACACTTCACGTTTGCTGGCGGAGATAGTTGCTACAGATGTGGCAAATGCCGTTCATGGCAATGCACCACTTGCCATACATTTGCCAATTTCGCCTGCCAGTGTTTTATCGCACACGCCCACATGGTATGACCAAAAAACGCACAGCCAGCTGATACTGTATATCACCGACGATACAGGCACGGTGCTGTATGACAATACAGGGCAAAACGTGGGGGCGGATTTTAGCCAATGGAATGATGTTTATCTGAGTTTGCGGGGCGAATATGGGGCAAGAAGCAGCGAGATGAATGGCACATCTGTCATGTATGTGGCAAGCCCTATCGTGCATGACGGCAAACTGATAGGCGTGCTGTCGGTTGGCAAGCCTACCCAAACGCTCACCCCTTATATCCAAAAAAGCGAACAAGAGATTTTAAAAATCATCACCGTCATCATGCTGCTATTGCTGATTACATCACTGTTGATGGCGTGGTGGCTTAGGCACAGCATTCATAGCGTCAGTCGCTACACGCAAGGGCTTGCCAGTGCAGTGCCGCCGCATTTTTATTTGGGGCGTGAGTTGAATGAGCTTACGCACAACATCACCGCCATGAAACACAGCCTTGAAAACAAAGCCTATGTTACCGACTATGTGCACACCTTGACGCACGAGCTTAAATCACCGCTCACCGCCATCAATGCCAGTGCCGAGATACTGGCAGAACCGCTTGAGCTTGATGAAAGACACACCTTTAGCACGCTTATCAAAGAACAGAGCAAAAGACTTACCACGCTGATTGACAAGCTGCTGACCCTTGCCAAGCTGGAGCAGCCCACGTTTAGACTGACCCCAGAAGCCCTTAACCTGGATGAGATAATTGGCACTTGTCTAGCTCAGCAGTCCGCCCTTATCAAGCAGCTGAACAAAACCATCATCTATACGCCAAGCGGTATCACGCTCACAGCGGATAGGTTTTGGCTGATGAGTGCGGTGCAAAATCTTGTTGATAACGCCATCTATTACAGCACCCAGCACATCATTATTGGGGCTTATCAAGACAGTACACACACCACCATTGATGTTGTCAATGATTGTGAGCCATTGGCAGATTTTGTGCTTGATAGGGCGTTCGAGCGGTATTTTAGCTTTACATCTCATCAAGATGGCAGTATTCGTCATAAGGGTACAGGGCTTGGGCTGACCTTGGTTAAACAAATCATCGAACATCATCACGGCAGTATCAGCTTAACGCAGACAACAGAATATGCAGGCAGGCAAGGCAATTTTGTGGTAATGCGTGTGGTAGTGCCTGTTTTGATTGGGGTGCATTGAATTTTTGTTATGTAAGTATAAATCAAATTCTTTCACCACAGTTGTAATAGGTCTAATAAAAAACTTAAACCACAAACCATCTGCCCTGCCCCACACGACAAATTTCTGCTATGATAAGCGATAGATAATCACAATACTCAATTCAACCAAGGAAATGTATGAAACCTACCGTGAGTGGTGAGTTTGAAGACTTGCTTAGCCTAATGGCGACACTTAGAAAAGAATGTCCGTGGGACGCCAAACAAAGCAATGACAGCTTACAAAAATACGCCATCGAAGAAGTGTTTGAACTTATCGAAGCCATACAAGCCGACGACAACACCGCCTTTGCCACCGATGAGATAAAGGGCGAGCTGGGTGATGTGTTGCTACAGGTGATTTTTCACGCCCATCTGTATGCCGAGCAAGGGCGTTTTGACATGCGTGAGGTGATTTTTGCCTTACAAGACAAGCTCATTCGCCGCCACCCACACGTCTTTGACAAAGAAGTGCTGACCACGGACGAAGCCGTCAAGCAGCGTTGGGACGAGATTAAGGCGATAGAAAATCAAGGTAAGCCTGTGCGACTATTAAGTCAAGTCAAGGCAGGCACGGCTCTTAGCCAAGCCCAAAATCTACAAAGCACAGCCGCCAGCGTGGGCTTTGATTGGGATAATTTGCAAGGGGTGCTGGATAAATTACAAGAAGAGATTGACGAGCTAAAGGCGGTATTGCCAGCAGCAGATTTTGATTATAAAGCAGATAAACTCACCGACACCGACAGGCAGCGGATACAGGATGAGCTGGGCGATTGCTTGTTTGTGCTAACCAATATCGCACGCCACACAGGGGTGAATGCCGAGATGGCACTACAAGGCACGATTGCTAAGTTTAGACGGCGGTTTGCTTATGTCGAGCATAGACTTATGGAGACTGGCACAACCTTTGCCAAGAGCGATTTGACCGAGATGGACAAATATTGGAACGAAGCCAAAACACAACAAGCTAACGATGACTAAACCGATACATGGCGTATTGCTCATGGCATGGGGGCTTGCCCTTGCCTTGTTACCAACAAACGCCCAGTCCGTCTATCAATGCTATGCTGATGTGCATACCGCTTATGCTGCCTTATTGGCTCAAGAGCCATCAACAAAATCCACAGTCATCAACATCAACACCGCCACAGTCGCCGAACTTACCACCCTAAAAGGCGTAGGACAAACAACTGCCACCGCCATTGTCGAGTATCGCCAAGCCTTTGGACAATTTCGCAGCATTGATGAACTGACAAAAGTCAAAGGCATTGGCAAAACAACCGTCGACAATAACCGTCATAGATTGGGGGTGTGGTAGAACGTATTAAATACTTAGAATACGTCCTACACTGCCCGCCAATAAACAAGCAAGAAATCTAAACCCCCATCACCCCATCCAACGCCCAATACCCTGCCAAGCCATCATTCAAA
>JAUNUB010000128.1 GCA_030538375.1 Moraxella sp.
CCTCTTGAGGTAAAATCTAGTTTTGGGTGCGTTGCGGTTTGAGGTTGGGTGTGCCACTCATAAAAGCTAGGCACGCCCAAAAGCTGTGTCAGAATTTTTTGATATATACCAACGACAACGGTGCAGTCATTTATCAAACAACCGATACTGCCTGCGACCTTGATACAGTTCGCTATCACGATACGCACGATACGCATGACAAAACAGTACATTCATCACCGCCGCCACAGGCAAAGCCAACAGCATACCCACAAAGCCAAACATACTCGCCCCAGCCAATACCGCAAATATTACCCACAAGGCGGATAAGCCAATCTTGTCCCCCAATAATAAGGGCTGTAGTACATAGCCTTCCATGACTTGACCGACCATAAATGCCCCAATTATCATGCCAAGTTTTATCCAATCCAAGCCAAATTGAATTAATCCAGCCACAATCGCCGCCACAATCCCTACGCCAAAGCCAAGATACGGCACAAAGCTGGCAATGCCTGCAATCATACCAATGGTAAAGCCAATCTCCAGCCCCAAAAGTTGCAACTGCACCGCATAAATCACCCCCAGCAAAAACATTACCAAAAACTGCCCTTTTACGAACGACATCAAGGCACTATCACAGTCTTTGGCGACGAGCAAAGTTTTGGTGCGATAAGGCTTGGGAATGGCATTTATCCAAGTTTGTAGGCGTTTTTGCCAGCTCATCAAAAAATAAAAAGTGAGAATGGGAATGAGTACCACCAGCCCTGCGGTATTCACGATTGATAAGCCAGAAGACAGTGCTTGTGCGATGATGGACTGTGCGTCTTTGACTTGATAATTGGTCTGCAGATAGCTGATGACTTGGTCTCGGATAACGTTATAATCTAGGGCTAATAGCTCACTTTCGCTGTATTTGCTAAGCCATTCTCGCCCAGCACCATTGTACCAATCGACCGCCACAGGTATATAGTCCCACATGATTTTGAGCTGTTGCCAAAGCAGCGGCACTGCCCACAACATCACCATCACCATCACCGCAATCATCATCAGATAAACGAGCAAAATGGCGGTAAAGCGGCTCATGTATTTATTAAGATAGCTTACGACTGGGTTTAGTAAATACGCCAAAAAAAACGCCGCCACAAAAGGAATGATGACAGGTTTCATAAGATACAGGGCATAGCAACTCACCAAAAGGGCAAGTAGGATAAAAAACCGCTTAAAAAATGGGTCAAGGCGAAAAATTTGCATGATGGGTTACAAGGGTTTGGTGATTGAGTTTGATGATTGGGCTTGATTTTGATTATAAGCGATAAAAAAAATTACACAAGGGTTTTTTGGCGAATTTGCCTAAGTATTTTTTTTGGGAATTTGTTATAATTGTCGGCAGATGTTTTTGGCTTAAATTACCCTGCTTTCAACTCTTTACAAGTCATTGATTTTAATAAGCTAGAAATTTTAGCGTATTGCAACTTAAAAAAATTTGAAACCCAGCATTCCAGTATTTTAGGGGGTTGGGGAAAGCGTTGAGAATGGGGTTTAAATTATAAAAAGGTATGATATGAACGCAACTTCCGCTGGCAATACATCACTTAGCTACAAAGACGCAGGCGTGGACATTGACGCAGGCGAAGCACTGGTATCTCGCATTAAATCGGTGGCACGTGCGACCACACGCCCCGAAGTGATGGGCGGCTTAGGCGGATTTGGGGCGTTGTGCCGTATTCCGCAGGGCTATCAGTCTCCACTGCTCGTCTCTGGTACGGACGGTGTCGGCACTAAGCTCAAGCTGGCATTGGACTTGAACCAACATGACACCATCGGACAGGATTTGGTGGCGATGTGCGTCAATGATTTGCTGGTGTGTGGGGCAGAGCCGTTGTTCTTTTTGGACTATTATGCCACAGGCAGGCTCAACGTCGATACCGCAGAAGCGGTGATTAAAGGCATTGGCGATGGTTGCCAGCTTGCCAATTGTGCGTTAATCGGTGGTGAGACCGCCGAAATGCCCGGTATGTATCATGGCGAAGATTATGATTTGGCAGGCTTTTGTGTGGGCGTGGTCGAAGAATCCGAAGTCATCACAGGCGAGCAAGTGCAAGCAGGTGATGTGCTGATTGCCCTTGGTTCTAGCGGTGTGCATTCCAATGGTTATTCATTGGTGCGTAAGGTTATCGAAGTGGCAGGCGTGGACGTAGCAAGCGAAACCTTAGGTGGTGAAAGCCTAGCCAATGCCTTGATGAAACCCACTCGTATCTATGTCAAATCGGTGAATGGGCTACAAAAAACCCTTGGCAATGCCAACATTCACGCCATGGCACACATCACAGGCGGCGGCTTGACCGAGAATTTGCCCCGTGTATTGCCTGACAATCTTGCCGCACAGATTGAGATGAACAGCTGGAGTTTTCCAGCGGTATTCAAGTGGCTACAAGAGCATGGCAACATTGCCCAAAGCGAGATGGTACGCACCTTTAACTGTGGCGTGGGCTTTGTGCTGGTGTTGCCAAGCGACAAAGCAGACGAAGCCATGACTTATCTTGCAGCACAAGGCGAAACCGTATGGCGATTGGGCGAAATTGTCGCTCGTGATGGCGATGCGGTGGTGTATCACTAAGGGTGTGCTGCTAAATTAAGGAGCGTGCATGACACAGACAATGACCAATCCAGCATGGGCGAGTTTGCCTTTGCAAGTGCAACAAATTTTGCCAATACTGGGTAGCTTGAGTTTTGAAGAGCGTTTTTCAATCATTGATTATCTGTATCATGTTGATAAGCAATCGACAGAACAAACATCAAAAAAACTTTCACCGCTTGATAGACAATATCTTGCTGGGGTGGTGGTGAGTGATGATTTTGATGATGAGCTGGACGATGATTTTTGGCTGGGTGGTGATAAATAAATGGCAGATTATCTGTTGGGGCGTGCCCGCCTTTCGTCTTTGGATTAAAAAACGAGATAAATGTAGGTATTTTAAGGAAAAATCCGCAGGGAATACTTATTGTATTCACAAGGGTTTTGACGCAGAAATACCAAATTTAGCCGTTTTTTAACCAAAAGCAAGGAAGTTTTTAAGATTTCATGCTCTGTGGGTTTTGCGTGATGAAAGCTGGGTACGCCCTAGACACGCATATATTTATTTGGATAAATCACAGTCCGTCCAAACTCAATGCTAATTTTCAAAAAATTTTACGAAATACTGATAATAGCTTCTTTTTGAGCATGGTCTCTCTTTGGGAAATGCAAATTAAAATACAGCTGGGCAAATTAACCAATCTGCCATCTTTATCCAAGCTGATTGAGCAAAACAAGCGAGATAACATCTATAAAATCTTGCCAATCAAAGAGACGCATATTTTGGGGTTGCAGGCACTTCCGCCAATTCACAAAGACCCATTTGATAGGCTGCTAATTTCACAAGCCATCAGTGAAAATTTAATCCTTTTGACTGCTGACAGTAATATTATCCAATACCCTGTTGGCTTGGCTTATTAAACGATACAGAGTAAGTATGCAAAACAATCCTTTGAAAATCGCCGTCCTAGTCTCTGGCAGTGGCAGCAATCTACAAGTGCTGATTGACAAAATGCAAGCAGGCACGTTGCCTATCGAGATAGTCGGGGTGATTAGTAACGTAGCGGACGCTTATGCGGTTACTCGTGCCAATCATGCAGGGCTGAATACCGTGGTGCTGTCCCATGTGCCAAATGGCAAACGCATGGGTATCAAGACCTTTGAAAAACACGCTCTGCTACAGCTGAACGAGTGGTCGCCCGATGTGGTGGTATTGGCTGGTTTTATGCGTGTGTTGTCGGCGGAGTTTATCTGTGCTGTGCCAGTGCCGATGATTAATCTGCACCCATCATTGCTACCCAATTACAAGGGATTGGAGACGCATCAGCGTGTATTGCAGGCAGGTGATAAATTGCACGGCTGTAGCGTCCATCTGGTAACGGCTGAGCTGGATGCAGGACAAGTATTGACCCAAGCGGTGCTGACGGTAAGTTCGGACGACACCGCAGAAGGTCTGCAAAATCGAGTGCATACCCTTGAGCACAAACTTGTGCCATTTACGCTACAGTTGATTGCCAAAGGGGTGTTGGACTTGCAAGATTTAACTCAAGCTGGCGAGATACTGCCTTTGCCGTATAAGCTGTATTTTGATTAGAATATTTGGTTTTTGTGTCATTGGTACTTATGTAATGGATAATTGTGTCATTGATAATTGCGTGGTTGATACTTTATAATGGATAATTGGCACAAAGCTGGTTGATTTATTGTATGCCTGCATTCTTGTTGGCTGCATTCGTTTTTTTGATAGGCTTTATCTTTTGAGATGGCTTAATGGTTTTTGTATATTTACTTGAGTACCGCCATTAACGCTGTATGCAGCCAATACCACACACCAAAGAACAGCGTTATCAAAACGCCAACGCCCCACGGATACAGTCGTTGAGACATGACGAATATACTTGCCAGCACCGCTCCTGTGATTGCCCCACCAATATGAGCAGCATTATCAATACCATCAATGGCAAATCCCATCGTAAGGTTAATCACCATCACCATGATGAGACCACGTTTATTCAATTGTGTGGCGACTGGCAATTTGCTAAATGAGATGAGCAGCAATGCCGACCCAAGCCCCATAATGCCACCAGACGCGCCAGCAGCAATGACAGGTGGGGTGTTGTGATTGAGTGCATTGTACCAGCCCATCGACAAATTAAGTAGATTGCCGCCTACAACGGACAACAAAAACAACGCCAAAAACCGCCAAGCTCCCATGATTTGCTCAAGCACCTGCCCAAAATAATACAAAGCAAACCCATTAAACAACAGGTGCATAAGCCCAATGTGCAAAAAACCACTGCTTAATAACCGCCATGGCTCATCATTAAGACTAAAAGGCAAGAAATTCGCCCCATATTTCACCAAGTCTTGTGCACTGGGGCTGTCAATGTTCACTCCCATCAAAAACTGGACAATAAAATACCCTACAATCAATAGCAAAAGCATGAAAGTGGTGGGAGCGTACTTAATAAGCTGTTGAAAATTCATAAGTTTGTATCAATAAAAAATAACGCCAAAAAGCACCCCAAGGAGTGCTTTTATATAGCCAATCAAACCCAGAATAGGGCAAAATAGCCTCCCAAAACGTAGTAAAATTTGGTAGAACTTTGTGTAAATACTTTTAGGGGCTGAAGTAGATTAAATTAAATTTCACACCATTTTTTTAAGATTTTCAGCTT
>JAUNUB010000129.1 GCA_030538375.1 Moraxella sp.
ATGAGTTATCTTCATTTTTGTAGTATATCATAGTTGCTAATCTACGTCAGCCCCTACATTTTTGGTGGGGACAACCCTATCCAAGTTAGAGCAATTCGCAGTTGTCCTGTGAGCAATTATCCTGTGAGCAGTTGCCTAAGTGAATTGAAACATAGTGAGAATTTTTATGCAACTTTTTGTCAAATTAATCGCCGTCTCTGCATTTATTGCGACTTTGTCGGCATGTAATGTGCTTCGTGTCTACACCATTGACCTACCCCAAGGCACGCCCATCACCCAAGACACCGCCCGCCAAGTACAGCTAGGTATGAACCAAGACCAAGTACTGTACCTGCTTGGCAGTCCTGCATTCAAAGACGCTCTGTCTCCTGCTCGCTGGGACTATATTTACGACTACAAGGCAGGCACAGATGGCAGACGTGCAGGCAAGGCAGACATCAAAAACGCCAGTCAATACCTAAGCATCTATTTTGGGGCTGATGGGCGTGTTACTCGTATAGATGGTATCGACACTTTACCAGCTTCACAGCACTAAGTCTTTGATTAATTAAAATAATCTACCAAAAGATTTGATATAAAAAATCAGCTTTTTTCTATCAAATCTTCTCTTTCTATCTGTTCTTTTTTAGGCATACTCTCTAAGGTATGCCTATTTTTTGCTTTTGTATTAAAACGAAACAAATACAAGAGCGTGATAAAAGCTGGACGTGTTAGCGACACTCTAATGATGAACGCTAACGAATCTTCAAGGTCATCAGCCCTAGCACCACAAGGATAATGCACACGATATAAAACCGTGCGACAACCTTGGTCTCTTTAAGCCCCATCTCTTCAAAATGATGGTGCAATGGTGCCATCAGAAAGATACGTTTTTTGCGTAGCTTGTACGATCCGACTTGCAAAATCACCGATACCGCTTCGGCAACAAACACCCCACCCATAATCACAAAAGCCAGCTCTTGTCTACTCATTACCGCTATCGTACCAAGCATACCACCAAGGCTCAACGCCCCCACATCACCCATGAATACTTCTGCTGGGGCGGCGTTGTACCACAAAAATCCAAGCCCTGCCCCTATGATAGACGCACATACCACCACCACTTCGGCGTTATAAGCGATATAGGGTACATTCATAAAGCTCGCCCATACAGGGTGTCCTGACACATAGGCGAATACGCCAAGCCCTGCCGTTACCAGCACCACAGGCAACGCTACCAGCCCATCTAGTCCATCGGTAAGATTGACCGCATTGGACGCACCATTGATGGTAAAGTACGTCAGCACAATAAACCCCAGCCCAAACGGCACTAAAGACAGCGGTATCGTTATGTCCTTAAACATCGGAATTAATACATCTTGCATGGCGTTCATCGTGGCTGTGTCTTGCTGTCTTGCGATATAATACAGCGAACCTCCTGCAATCAATGCTCCCACCGACAACCAAAAGTATTTTTTGCGAGCAATCAGCCCTTGTGGGTTTTTGTGCTTAATTTTTAGCCAGTCGTCCGCCCAGCCGACCGCCCCAAAAATCACCATCACCACCATCAATATCCACACATAAGGATTAGACAAATTTGCCCAAAATAGTGTCGAAAGCCCAATCGCCGCCAAAATTAACACGCCGCCCATCGTTGGCGTGCCTTGCTTAACCAAATGCGTCTTTGGTCCGTCCGTGCGTACCGCCTGCCCATATTTGAGTGTCCGCAAATAATTGATGACAGGCTTACCGCCAATCAGCACAATCAGCATACTGGTCATGACCGCCAGCAGACTTCGCAATGCCAACGAACCGATGGTCTCACTTCTTAATAAATCCAAATAATCAATCAGCCAATAAAGCATAAATCAGTCGCCTGTGTTGTTAGATGCCGTTGATGAATCCATGGACTGCACCAACTCATGTATAATGCTCTCCATGCGTGCCGTACGAGAACCTTTGAATAATACCACCGATTGTCCAGCGGTCAATAGTTGTTGCAAGGCATTTAGCAGCTCTGCCTTGCTGTCAAAATGTGTGGACAGCTTTGGCTTGATTTTATTCATCGCCTGACTGCAATATGCCATCAATTCACCCACAGTCAAGACAATATCTATATCCAGTACTGCCAAGGCTTGCCCCAGTCTGTCATGCTCATCTGCCGCTGTCGCCCCAAGCTCAGCAATATCCCCCAGCACCAAGATTTTTTGGGTTTCTTCACCCACCAAGACTTTGGCGGCTGCCAGCACAGAAGTGGGATTGGCGTTATAGGTGTCATCAATCAAAACATGCTTGCCAAACGGTGTGCGTGTCAGTCTGCCTTTGGGCGGCACAGCACGCTCCAGTCCAGATTTAATCAAAGGCAGCGGCACGCCCACCGCTGTCGCCACCGCTGTCAAGGCATTGCTTATATTATGTTCGCCAACAAATGCCATGTGTATCATTTCGCTGTCGATTTCATCAACCTGTAGATTGACATTGAGCATAAATTCGCTGCTTTGTACGCCGCATTCGACATCATCGGCGAACACATCACCCATCATCAGTACGCTATCTATATCCGCAAATTCTGCACGCTCAAGCTCGGACATGCTCTCAAAATCAATACCAGCTTGCGACAGTGGTACAGCACGCTCGCCAAAACTTAGCATATGCGTGGTATACTGCTCCGCTTGTTGCCGCAGCACTTCATAATATTCATCACCAAAGGGCAATACCGCCACGCCATTGCCCAAAAGCCCTGCAAAAATCTCTGCTTTGGTCTTGGCGATGTTGTCTCGTCCGCCAAATTCGCCCAAATGAGCCGTGCCAATATTCAGCACACATGCCACATTAGGACGCACCAGTTCGGTCGTGTAGGCAATCTCACCCACATGATTTGCCCCCAGCTCCATGATGGCAAATCTATGCTCATCAGTCAGCTCAAGTAGCATCATCGGCACGCCTAAGTCATTGTTCAAATTGCCACGAGTGATGAGCGTGGGGGCAATCTGTCCAAAAATCGCCCCTAGCATTTCTTTGGTAGTTGTCTTGCCACTGCTACCTGTCAAGGCAATCATGGTCAAGTCAGGGTGAGCATTACGGCGATATTGCCCCAGCTTAGCCAGTGCCACTCGCCCATCGTCTACCAATAGGTGCGGCAATGAGCTGTCCGTCTGTCTCTGGGCAATCACCGCCACCGCCCCTTTTTGTTGTGCGGTTAAGATAAAATCATGCCCATCAAAATTCTCACCAGTCAATGCCAAAAACACATCGCCTGCCTTGATGGTGCGAGTGTCTGTGGTGATGGTTGTACTGCTTAGCGTTTGTGTCAAGCCCTGCCAACGTCCATCCGTCGCCTTGGCAAGCAGCTCATCTGTCCAAACATACAATGTCATTTGTATTCTCTCTTTTGATTTATGGTATATATAGTCAATTAAAATTGCAATGAGACAACCTTACCAATACTCTTATACACTACTTGTACACGGCGGTCTGTCGTGCTGTCTCATTTTTTATTTTAATCGACTGTATCAACTTTTATTCGTCATCAGAAAGACGTGCTAAGCCTGTATACTTGATTGTAGCAATGCTGTTATCACCGCCACATCATCAAAATCATAACGCACGCCTTTGATTTCTTGATAGGTTTCATGACCTTTGCCAGCAACCACCACGATATCGTCCGCCGCCGCATGATTGATGGCGTAGGCAATCGCCTGCTTGCGGTCTGGCTCAATGTGTGCTTGATAATGCTGCTGGCACGTCATGCCTGCTTGCATATCTGCCAAGATGGCGTGGGGGTCTTCACTTCTGGGATTGTCGCTGGTAAATACTACCTTGTCCGCCAATGTCAAGCCAATTTGTGCCATCAAAGGACGCTTGCCCTTGTCTCTATCACCCCCGCAACCAAACACCGTCCACAGCTTGCCTGTGCAATGCTCTCTTAGGCTGGTCAGCACCTGCTCCAACGCGTCTGGCGTGTGTGCATAATCCACGATAAAACAGCCCTGCTGCTTGGTGCTTGGCACTTGCTCCATACGCCCCCTTGCACCGCACAACTGGCTTATCAATACAGGCAATGATGTAAACATCTGCTGGCGAATACTCGGCGAAGTCAATGCCAAAAATCCTGCCACGCTTGCCAACAGATTACCAACATTAAATAAGCCAAGCAGTGGACTGTGCAAGTTAAGCTCACCAAAAGGGCTGCATAACTCAAAACGCACACCGTCAAGGCTGGGACGAATGTCCTTGGCAAAAAAATCCGCCCGTGGGTTTGCCGTGCTATACGTCCATACGGTTAATTGCGTGTTTTGGGACAATTTATCAGCAAGCTGTACCCCAAATTCATCATCGATATTAATCACTGCATGGTGCAACTCGGCAAACAGCTGGGTATCAAACAGCATGGCTTTGGCGGCGGCATATTCTGCCATCGTGCCATGATAATCCAAATGGTCTCGAGACAAATTGCCAAATACCGCCACTGACACAGGCACGCCCTGCAAGCGGTGCTGGTGCAATCCATGTGAGCTGGCTTCGAGCATTAACAGTTGCACGCCTTCTAACGCCATTTGATGAGCAAATTCATGCGTGGCAACCACTTCACTGGTGGTATGCGTGGAAGGTGTGAGCTTACCCCATCTGCCATTGCCTGCTGTACCCATCGTTGCAGATGGTATGCTTGATAACTCACCAAGCTGTGCTGCCAGCTGACTGATGGTGGTCTTGCCATTGGTGCTGGTAACTGCCAACACCTTGGGCAATCTGCTCGCCTGCTGGCTCTGTAGCACCGCCTTGACAAAATCCCCCAGTATCAGCCTAAGTCGTGGTACATGAATAACCAATGGCGATACGCCAGTCATACCCATCTCGCTTGGGGCGATTTCTGACAATATAACGGTATCTTGCAAGGGAGCAAGGTAATGTTTGGCACTATCTTTTGTGTCAGGATTGATGGATAGCAAGGCAAGCACATCGCCTGCTTGCAGTTTTCGGCTGTCGGTCTTGATACCTGCGACTGGCAATCGCTCAATCAACGCCCAGTCCTTTGGGCTAATATGAGCTTGCAAAATATCCGCAAAATCCGCAAAAGTAGGCATTGTGTTTCCTTGTTAATATAAGGGGCTATAGTAGATAACAACCACATTATACTACAAAAATGAAGATAACCCATTGTAAACTATCAAGAAAAATTCAAATA
>JAUNUB010000130.1 GCA_030538375.1 Moraxella sp.
GAAGCAGCACAAGACACGACACAAGACAATGCAGAGCCAGCGAACAACCCAAGTACGTCAGCCAAAAATGCGACCAGCAAAGATACCTCAGCAAGCATACAAAGCACCAAACCTATGACTTATCACTGGTTTTTGCTGGGGGATTATGACCGCAAACGTCGCCTGCCTGCCGCACCTTTTTTGCCTGATTACACCGCTTCTGCCCTGCTGTACACACCTGTCATGAGCGAAGAGCTGTCATGAGTGAACTTAATAACAGAATTGGTCAAGATGGTGATATGCCGCTGATGGCACATTTTGCCGAATTACGCACTCGCTTTATTCGTATCTTTGCGGCGGTGCTGGTGGTGTTTTTGGCGTTGGTTGGCTTTAGTCGTGATATTTATGACATCGTCTCTATGCCCTTGGTGAGCCTATTGCCTGCCAATGCCAGCATGATTGCCACCGATGTGGCTTCTAACTTCTTAGCCCCCATTCGGCTGACTTTTTTTGTGGCGTTGTTTGTCGCTGTGCCGTTTATCTTATGGCAAATTTGGGGTTTTGTTGCCCCTGCTTTGTACAAGCACGAAAAACGCATTGCCACACCGCTTTTGTTGGCGGCGACCGTGCTGTTTTATGTGGGATTGGCGTTTGCTTATTTTGTGGTGCTGATACCTGCGTTGAAATTTTTTGTAACTTTTGCTCCTGACAATGTCATTCCGATGACGGATATTGACAGCTATCTTAGCTTTGTGATGAAGCTGTTTTTGGTGTTTGGAGTGATGTTTGAGATTCCTGTTATCACTTTGTTGTTTGTGCTTATGCGTGTCGTTACCCCACAAGGCTTGGCGGACAAGCGGCGTTATATCATTGTGGGCTGTTTTTTTGTGGCGGCGATTGTTACGCCCCCTGATGGCTGGAGCATGATTATGCTGGCTGTGCCGATGTGTCTGCTGTTTGAATTGGGGCTTGTGATGGCAAGAATGCTGGTGCGTGAGAAGGGTTGAGTTAATCGCACTTGGATAGCTTGACCAAACAAAAAACGTGGCGTGTATCTAATCCGCCACGTTTTTTTGTTTGAATTATAGTCGATTAAAATTGCAATGATACTTACGTTGACAGCTCCCTTATGTACTACTTGTACATGGCGGTCTGTCGGCTTGTCTCATTTTTATTTTAATCGACTATAAAAACTCACAACGCCGCCAATCGCTCTTGACTGGGGGCAAAGTAATATGCCCCTGAGACGGCGGTGCTTAGGCGTTCTAATAACAAATCGGTCTGTCCGTCTGTATCGCCAAACATGCTGACCAGCTGGGCGTGGATATTATGCAGGCGAGCGGCATAGGCGATGAACATCAGTCCATGCTCCCCCGATACCGTGCCATAGGGTAGGCTGCGGCGGACGATTTTTAGCCCTACGCCATCTTCTTTGAGATTGGTGCGAGCGATGTGTGAGCGTGGGTGGCGACGGCTTTTGTCGAATTCTACATTGTCCGCCTTGGTACGAGCGACGCTTTCTTCTTGTTCATCAAGACTGTAGCCTTGCCATTTAGCAAGGTCGTGGTGGTATTTTTGTAATAGCACATAGCTGCCACCAGCGTCCACGCCTGTATTGATAATGGCGGTAGGGGCGATGTTGTCGTCGTGCGGATTTTCTGTGCCATCGACAAAGCCGTCCCAGCCACGCTCACCAAGATGACGAAAGCCATGCGTCTCGCTGATATTGCCAAGCCTATCGCCAAAGGCTGCCAGTACCTGCTGTGCTAGGGCAAAATTGAGCTCATGTCGCATGGACTGAATGTGTAACATCATATCGTGCTGGGTCGCTGGAGCAAGTCCGCCGCCCAGTGGCACAAAGTCCATAAGTTGCTGCCCTTCGCCATTCGCCACGCTATGCCAAAAGCCTGCCCCAAAGCCAATCGTCAGCCCAAGCAAGCTCTCAGGATAGGCTGTCTGTAGCTCGTGCAGTATCTGTAGTGCCTGCCGACAAGCCGTCCCAATCGCCTGTTGGACGCTGGTGTCGGTGGCATTGATGATGTCCGCTTCGATAAAAATCCCTGCAGTGCAATGCTCTGGCATGATGGCGGATTGGGGTGTGTGCTTGTTAGGTGTGGCGGTGTCGGCTGTGGTGTTGGCGGTCATAAATTACCCTAAATATACGCATGATGTTGGAGAAACTTGCCAATATCGTGAAAGAATTTGATGGTGCTTGCGTTTTCAGCTTGCTGGTAAATACTGTATTAGTAACACTTTTCAACTTACTCCATCATATTATACAAAAAAATCCCCCAGCTTTCGCCATAATTTCATAAACTTCCTGTAAATCCATGGAGCTTTTTTAATAACAACTGTAATAACCGCCACCACTCATCATCATTTAACCTAAAACCAAGCCTATTTATCAGTATAACTTATTTAACCATAAGATAAAATAATTTATCCCATAAACCCCAGCTAATTCATAAGAAAATACAATACACCCATTAGCAAAAATGATTTATTATACTTGCTATCGAAACATTCGTTGCGATGAATGACTTTTGTATTTTTGGAGAATGTTATGGCTGTTTCTAAATCCCCTGCTGCCCTTGATATTGATGATGTTGTGGATAACAGTGCTGTCAATGAAACCTTAGAAGATTATACGTTAAGGTATGCACCGCACAGTTTTCGCAAATGGTCGCCAAAAGTGGTGGCAGTTACCGCATTGGGTGGTATTGCTTATTTGGCGGACTTCTCGATTGGGGCGAGCATTGGTCTGGCATATGGCACGAGCAACGCCATTTTGGCGATTTTGTTTGCGGCACTCATTATATTTTTGACAGGGATACCTGTTTCGTACTATGCTGCACGCTATAACATTGATTTGGATTTAATCTCTCGTGGGGCTGGTTTTGGTTATTATGGCACGGTGATTACCAGTTTGATTTTTGCCAGTTTTACCTTTATCCTATTTGCCCTTGAAGGGGCGATTATGGCACAGGGGCTACAGCTGGGCTTGGGCGTGCCGCTGTGGTTGGGCTATCTGATTTCTAGTGTGATGGTGATTCCGCTGGTGATTTATGGCATGAAGGCACTCTCAAAACTACAGGTGTGGACAACCCCGCTATGGCTCATCTTGATGGTAGGACCTGTTGCCTATGTGGTGTTAAAAAACCCTGCCTTGGTCAGTGAATGGACAGCCTTCGCTGGGCGTGGTGATTATCACAGTGTGGATATGGGGGCGGTCATGTTGGGGGCTGGCGTATGCTTGGCACTGATTATGCAAATCGGTGAGCAGATTGACTATTTACGCTTTATGCCTGCCAAAACCAAGGAAAACAGCAAATCTTGGTGGCTTGCCATGCTATCAGCAGGGCCGGGCTGGGTGGTGCTGGGTGCGATTAAGCAAATCACAGGTGCGTTTTTGGCGTTTTATTTGATGGCAAAAGCCATGCCAGATAGCGTGATTGCCGAGCCTGTACATCAGTTCAATGCGGTATATGGCGATATGATGGCAGGCACGTTGGCGGTGGCATTGTCGGTGCTGCTGGTGGTGATTTCGCAGATTAAGATTAACGTTACCAATGCTTATTCAGGTTCGCTGTCTTGGACAAGTGCCTATGCACGCACAACCAAGCATTATCCAGGGCGATTGATATTCGTCATTGTGAACGTCGCCATTGCCTTATTGCTCATGGAAATGGACATGTTTTCATTCTTAAATAACATCTTGGGTTTTTATTCTAACTTTGCGATTGCATGGGTGGTGGTGGTCGCAACAGACATTGCAGTGAACAAATACCTGCTTAAACTGTCGCCCAAAGAACCCGAATACCGCCGTGAAATGCTGTATGACTTCAACCCTGTTGGGCTGGTGTCTTTTGGTTTGGCGGCAGCGTTGTCTATTGGGGCGTTCTTTGGGGTATTTGGTGAATTTTTGGCGGCGTATTCACCGCTGATTGCCTTGATGGTGGGCTTTGTGATGACACCAGCGATGGGGCTATTAACCAAGGGCAAGTATTATATCAAGTCCAGCGATGACGGTATTGCTGAGCCACGTTTTGAGCATGATGGCACACCTGTGGCAACCATCTATCATTGTGTGAGCTGCGATAATGACTATGAGCGTCCAGATGTACTGTTTTCGCACAGTCATGGCGGTGTGGTGTGTTCATTGTGTAAGACTTTGGAGCGATAAGCTGTGGCAATAACCCATACCAATCACGCCAACGCCAATACCAACGGCAACACGTCTCAAGCGGTGATGTCGCTCACGTTCACCGCCAAAGCAGGGCGTACGGTGCTTGGTCATCGCACGCACCAAGGGGGCTTGGCACTACAAAAACCGCTGTACCCAGAACGCCATCGCCATATCTGCCACGCCCTTGTGCTGTATACGCCTGCTGGTATCGTGCAGGGTGATGAGCTTACGATGAATTTTGTGCTAAAGGCGAACACACATGCGGTGCTGACGACAACAGGGGCTGGTAAGTGGTATGGTCTTGGGCAGCAAGTCGGTGATGACAATCGGCATGATGGCGTGAATGCTGGTCGTGGCGATAGGGCGATACACTCTGCTCATCATACTAACAATGCTGAAGATACCGACAACCCCAGCCATGCCAACAGCCATGCCAAGCCAGCCTATCAGCACATCATCGCACATGTGGCAGATGGTGCGGTGCTAGAATGGCTGCCCCAAGAAAGTATCTACTACCGCAGGGCGTGTGCCGATAGTGTCAATCGTTTTTATGTGGCTGATACCGCAGGGCTGATTACGTGGGATATGGGTGTGTTGGGCAGGCGTGCTTTTGGTGAGTGCTTTGATGTGGGGCGGATTTATAACGCATGGCAAATCTGGCGGAATGACACACTGCTGATGTATGATTGTATAGATGAGATGGCAGGCAGTGGCTGGTTTGATGGTATGCTGGGGCTGGGCGGTCAAAGTGTGTTTGGCACGTTATATGCTGTGCCAAGTCTTGCTCGCATTCATTTGCCCATCGGTCAGCCCAATA
>JAUNUB010000131.1 GCA_030538375.1 Moraxella sp.
ATCGCCGTTCTTTCAAGGAAAAAACGCAGGTTGATAGTTATTCTCTATCAAGCAAGTTTTTGACGATGAAAGACAAGATTTAGCCATTTTTAGCACAAAAGCCGTACGTTTACCATAAACTTCAAACTTAATTGTTTGGCGTGATGAAATGTCAACAGACCCTAGACTACGTTCACTCATGCCAACAAATCGCTGTCCATCATATCATGTTTTTGGTGTTTTGTGCACGTTCATTCAAGCGATTGCCAAAAATCAAGAACTGTATGTCTGAATATCTTCAAGTTCAAGCAATAGGCTTTGTTCGTTGATGATGTGTTTCACTTCTTCTAAGGCTTTTTTTGTGAGTGCACTTTTTGATAAATGCGTAAAATAAGGAGAGATTTCTGTCAAAACCTTTAGAATATCTCCTGTACGGCTTGGGCCTTCATTGAGTAAATGCTCAAGAATACTGTCAGGAAATTGCCAACCTTTTTGGCGTTGAATGGATTGCAATAGTGCTTTGCGATCTGCCAAATCACTGCCATCGGGAAAGCCCACCGTGAGCATTTGCCCCAAGCGAGTGGATAAGTCAAGCAGCTCAAAACCCAGCTCCCTAAGTGGGGCATTGGCTGTTAAGATAAGCTGCGTGTTATGCTCAAAACTACGGTTGATAAGATGAAATAATGCTTCTTGCCAGTCTCGGCGACCAATCATGTGTTGTATATCGTCCAGCAATACAGCATTGAACATCTCAAGACCTGTCAAGGCTTGTGGGTCGGTATGAATAATCTGTGCCAATGGCAAAAAAATTGCGGTTTTTTGAAGGGTGTTGTATTGGGTGTAGATGGCGGAGAGCAGGTGGGATTTGCCTGTACCACGCTCACCAAAAAGGTACAGCTCACGAAACTGCCCTTGTAGCGTGCCTTCGATGGCATTCAAAACAGGTACAAAACCAGGGGCGTGAAAGTCATGCAAGCTAGCGTCACTAACAATTTCTAAAGGTAGGCTCAGTTGTTGTTTGGACATAAGATTATTTTAAAAACGTATAAAAGACTTTCACCCATTATACAGTAAAGTATGTGTTTTGGGTGAAAGTTTTTAAGTTATCCCACATTCGTGTCTTTGCCAAAAAATAAGGCACGCCCAAGCTGATTGCTTGTTTTTTTGTGTGCCTTGATATGACTTGGCTGAGGCATTAGGTTTGGACACTGGTTCGGCTATTTAACCCAGCTATTTAACTTGGCTATTTAGCTTAGAATGGTTTCTTCGCTGGATTTCCAGTTGTATGCACCGTAGTAGAGCATTTGAGTTTGGCGTGTGCAGCGATGCAGCATTTCTTGTTTTTTGGCTTCAAGATTGTTGTCTGCGATAGGTTCACCTTGCTCATCACCAGCATTGGCAGCATAAGTCAAATCTAGCCAATCCATAATCCACGAAAATGACATATTCACGCCCACTTCGGCAAGCAGATAGCGGTCTTGTGTACTTATATGCCCAAAAGAAGGTTGCAGTGCCAAGTCTTCGCTCATGATTTGGGCGAAGGTGGTGATTTGATTGCTAATGGCGTGGCGTACAGCTTCAGAACCGCCAAAACGCTCACTGGCGATAAATTGCCAATATTTTGGACGAGCGTCTACCGCTGCAAAAAACAGCTGAACACTTTTGGTAATTTGGCGGTCAAAGCTGCGAGTTTGTCCAAGCTGCATGTGTTCACGCAATGAGGCCAAGGCAGACCCCAACTCATCTTCTACCAAGGATTTGCCAAGCTCTTCCATGTCGGTAAAATGACGATAAAATGCAGTCGGTACAACGCCCACTTCACGAGTTACTTGACGCAAGCTGATAGAGCCAAAGCCTTGCCCAGTCATGCACAAATCCAATACGGCGTTATAAAATGCCAAGCGGGTTTGACGTTTTTTTTCTTCACGGCTTAGAGATTTTTCGGTTGTCATGATGTCCCCTATTATAGGACGTATCGGTCTTTCATCACGAGAACATCACACAAAGTCTTATTGTGCAAAACTTAACAAGCTAGTTAAGGGTTTTGTTAGCAAGATGAAAGATTGATACGCTTTGGTTTGTTATAGTCGACTAAAATAAAAATGAGACAAGGCGACAGCGACCGCGGTGTACAAGTAGTACATAAGGGAGCTGGCAACGAAGTATCATTGCAATTTTAATCGACTATAAAATAAGCATTCTATTCACTCTATATGTACCTATATGAGTGAACGCTAGCGTTGTATTATGAACAAAATTCGTTTGGCTTGCAAGCATTTGCTATAAGTATTACCAAATTGTTAAATTTAAGTGTATAACAAAACTTTTTGTTATCAATTGTGGTCTTGTCATAAACTTATATTTATAACAAGGCTTGCAAGTTTTAAGCCGTGCCAAGGTAAATTGATGGCAAAAGCACTCTTTTAGTGCTGGCAAGTCATCAATGCCGTGCCTAGACCACTGCCAGCACTCCAAGTATTGACGCTAAGTGTGTTGCCATTCACTTTGACAATCATACCTGTGCCGTCTTGTATGCCTTCATTGCTCACAAAATCGCCATCGCTGTTTGGGTGCAAATCATACGCAATGCTATCGAGTGTCAGCAGTGCTTCTTTTTGACCTTCGTTGTCCTTGATATCAAAATAAGCGGTCTTATTGTTGTCGCAGCTATAAGCCGTGCCATCGGTGTGTGCATGGTTATGACCATCGGCATGTGAATGGTCATGCCCTGCGTGTTCGGAATGGTCATGTTCATCGTGTTCATGCTCATGTTCGCTGGAATGGTCGTGTTCATGCTCATGTTCGCCATGTTGTTCGCTGGCGTGTTCATCATGCTCATGAGTATCGCTGTGGGTGGTCTCGGCAGTCTGCGGATTGCTTTGTTCTTGATTGTCGGTTTTGTTACAGGCACTTAGTACTAAAGTAAGCAATAAAACAGGCACAATGATTTTTTTCACGGTTAATCCTTATGGGTAAAATTTGATATATTATAACAAAAGTTTATCAAATGGCAAAGGTTTTTAGAAGGTGCTGATTGATGTATGATATGACACTAAAAAACCCCAAAAAATAACCAATGCCAGCTCGTGCCAACATCGGTCATAAATGCCGCCCAAACCCTTACTAAACATTAAACCTAAAGTGCATAACATCACCATCTTGCACGATATAGGTCTTGCCTTCTAAGCGAGATTTACCAGCGGCGGCTGCCCCTTTTTCGCCTTCATAACTGATAAAATCGTCATAGGCAATGACTTCGGCACGGATAAAACCACGCTCAAAATCAGTGTGAATTACCCCAGCAGCTTCGGGGGCGGTTGCACCTACAGGTACAGTCCATGCACGCACTTCTTTGACCCCTGCGGTGAAATAAGTCTGTAGATTGAGCAATTCATAACCTGCTCTAATGACACGGTCAAGACCTGCTTCACTCATGCCCATGCCTTCCAAGAATTCGGCTTTTTCGTCTTCGTCCAACTGGGCAATTTCGGCTTCGATTTGGTTGCACAGTGGCACAACGATGGCAGCTTCATCGGCGGCAAATGCTCGCACTTGCTCAAGATAAGGGTTGTTTTCAAAGCCGTCTTCTGCCACATTGGCAATGTACATCACAGGCTTTAGGGTGATAAGTCCGTAGCTTTTGATGAGTTTTTGTTCATCTTGGTCGATATTGGCTAGGCGTGCAGGCTTGCCATCTGCCAAAAAAGGCTCGATTTTTTGAAATACGGCAAGGGCGGCTTGTGCGTCTTTGTCGCCACCTTTGGCTTTTTTATTCAGATTGGTGATGGCACGGCTTACCGCATCTAGGTCTGCCAAAGCAAGCTCGGTGTTGATGGTTTCGATGTCCGATAGGGGGTTCACTCGCCCATCGACATGGATAACGTTATCATCATCAAAGCAGCGTACCACATGGGCGATGGCATCGGTTTCACGGATATTGGCAAGGAATTGATTGCCCATGCCTTCGCCCTTAGAAGCCCCAGCCACCAAACCTGCAATGTCCACAAACTCCATACTGGTGGCGATGGTACGTTCTGGCTTGACGATGGCGGCAAGGGCTTTCATGCGGGGGTCTGGCACAGGCACAATGCCAGTATTGGGGTCTTTGGTACAAAAAGGGAAGTTTTCGGCGGCAATACCCGCCTTGGTGAGTGCGTTGAATAGGGTTGATTTGCCGACGTTTGGCAGTCCGACGATACCGCAGTTAAAGCCCATAATTATTCTCGAAAGCTGATGTTAAACTCACGATTATAACAAAAATTACAGATTTTGGCAGAAAATTTGTATTGGTGTCGTTTTGGGGATTGCTATTTTTTGGGGTTTTTGGGTGAATTGATGGCTGTGGTGATATTTTTTTGAGAAATTTTGATGTGTGGCGGTATTTTTTGTTAGGAATTGGCAAAAAAATTGGTATAATGAAGAGATTTTGTTGTTTAGGGCAAAATTGCACAGATATTCAAAACTTTTTATTTAACTTATATTTTAAGGAATTCACATGGCTATCGAACGCACTTTATCTATCGTAAAACCAGACGCAGTTGGCAAAAACCACATCGGCGACATCTTTGCACGTTTTGAAAAAGCAGGTCTAAAAATCGTTGCCACCAAAATGAAGCACCTTTCTCAAGCAGAAGCAGAAGGCTTTTATGCTGAACATAAAGAACGTGGCTTCTTCGGTGATTTGGTGGCATTTATGACGTCAGGTCCTGTGGTGGTGTCTGTACTAGAAGGCGAAAATGCGGTCTTGGCTCATCGTGATATCTTGGGTGCAACCAACCCAAAAGAAGCGGCGGCAGGCACAATCCGTGCGGACTTCGCCACCAGCATTGACGAAAATGCGGCACACGGCTCGGACAGCACCACGTCAGCGGCTCGTGAAATCAGCTATTTCTTTGCCGAAACTGAAGTTTGTCCACGTACTCGTTAATGGCTTGCTTGATGATGGTTTGCTCGTTAACGGCTTATCGTTAAC
>JAUNUB010000132.1 GCA_030538375.1 Moraxella sp.
AATAACTAAGCCAAAGTAACTTGACTTATCTTGATGGCGTTATCAGAACTGTTTTTTACCGTTTCTCACAAAGGGCATTTTAATCATCATGACATCGGTGTATTGCCCTTTGCCACGCAAATCTACCGAGATTTTGTCGTGCTCGCTCACACCATTTGGCACACGTGCGATGGCGATAGAGTGTTTTAGGCTTGGGCTGAATGTACCTGATGTAATCACCCCTGTTTGCTCTTTGTCCGTGCCTTGATTGATAAGCACGGTCATGCCTTCACGCAGCACGCCACGTCCTTCCAAAACCAGCCCAATTTGCTTGTTTAAAGTCGCTTCATCTTTTTTGGCAAGCAAAGCCGTGCGACCGACAAAATCTCTGTCATCTTTGACCGCGAGCGTCCACGCCATGCCGCATTCATAAGGGCTGATGGTTTCGTCCATGTCATGCCCGTATAGGTTCATGCCTGCTTCTAATCGCAAAGTATCACGTGCACCCAGTCCGCAAGGTTTTACCCCTGCCGATTTTAGCAGCTCAAAAAACGCGGTAGCGTTATCACCGTGCAAAATGACTTCAACACCGTCTTCACCTGTATAGCCTGTACGAGCCACAAACCAATCCGCCCCTTCGATGGCTGTCAAATCCGCACCAACAAAGGGTTTTAGAGTATTGACGGTATCCGCCCAATCAGGCTTGACGCTAAGCAGTTTGTTAATCGCATTCGCCCCTTGTACCGCCAGCATAGCCAGCTCTGGACGTTCGGTAATGATGACATCAAAACCATCTGCGACTTTATGAAACTGTGCCAAGTCTTTTTCACGCGTGGCGGCATTGGAGACAATGCGGTATTCGGTTTCGGCTTCGTTCATGCGATAGACGATTAAATCATCAATCACACCGCCATCATCATTAAGCATGGCAGAATATAACGCCTTGCCGACAAAGGATAATTTGGCAACGTCATTGGCAATCAGCTTTTGTAGCCACGCTTTTGCGTCTGCACCTTTAATGTCAGACACCACCATATGCGACACATCAAACATGCCTGCATCGGTACGCACAGCTTCGTGTTCGTCAATTTGTGAACCGTAGTGAATAGGAAGTTCCCAACCCGAAAAATCGACGATTTTTCCGCCGTTATCAACATGAGATGAATAAAAAGGGGTGCGTTGTAGAGTCATGGCGTGTTTTCCTTAAAAAATATAATGGTGAATGGGCTTATCATAACAAATTGATATGACAATTTATCAACATTCAACATGAAAAACACCCCATCTGTTCGTGATACCTGAGATTTTCGATGATGGCTAAAATAAATATCTAACATCAATATTTAGCGGTACTCATCTTCTTCCCTTCGGTGGTGCAGCCAGTCAAGCAATGCACGCTCTCCAGAGTTGTTATTTTGTAATGGCTTTTGTCCAGTCAAAGAGTGGCACAAAGGCAAAAAATAAGTTTTTCAGTCCGTGTACCTGAGCGATTCAAGGGGGTTTGCAACATTACGCCTTCGGTGATTGTACTTGCCTAAACTGTATTGAGACTGTGTTGAGTTTGACTATAAATGACAATTCTCTCCTGAAAAACGTCTCTATTATGGAAAATAATGCTACAATTTACAAGCAAAATTTACAGATTTTCTCAAAAAATGTGCATGTTCTGTGAATTTGCCTGCATAAACGTTGTTTTTTGTTGTGCTGTGTTGATTTTTAATGGTATTTTTTAGGAGTGCTTGAGCGTGCATTGTGATGTGTATAAGTTTAAATTAGAAGATTGGTATGTGTATATCGCACGTCCCAATTATCCGAATGATACCGATGAAATTCGGGATTGGCTGGGTGTATTGCCTGCCGAGATTCGCAAAAAACTGGGGCTTGGCACATTTGTCATGCACCTAGATTTGTCCCAAAAAGACAAGCTGGCAAGGGCAAATATTGATGATGTGCGTGCCAAATTAGCCACGCAAGGGTATTATGTGCAAGCCCCACCTGCAGATATTTTGGCAGCCCAAGCCTTATCTCGTGCCAAAGCCGCCCAAGATAAGCAATATGATTAGGGTCTGTTGACATTTCGTCTTTGTAGATAAAAATGAGATAAATCGCAGTTCTTTCAAGGAAAAAACGCAGGTTGATAGTTATTCTATCAAGCAAGTTTTTGACGATGAAAGACAAGATTTAGCCATTTTTAGCACAAAAGCCGTGCGTTTACCACAAATTTCATTCAAACTTAATTGTTTGGCGTGATGAAGTGTCGGCAGACCCTAATGTGTGCTTACGGCAAAATTGTGCTAAAATAGCAAAGTTTCCCAAAATAAAGTATTGCGTATGGAATGGTTAAAAGGTTTTTTTCAGTCTTTGCCGCTGGATAGTATCAGTGAAGAAGTGGCAAAGGTGGTGTTTTGGTGGATAAACCTAGTCAAGGATATTCCCGATACAGAGTTGCCACTGTACACTTATGTTGGTATGTCGCTTATAGTGCTGGTGCTGTGGTTTATCGTGGCTGGTATTTTGCCACGTCTGCTGCGTGGTATGAGCTGGGTGATTGTGGCGGCGGTGCTTTTGACCCCCGGCACAAGCCTTGGCGATTCTGGAGAGATTGCCCCTGCGGCGATTGGCGTGGCTCATGGGTTTTTGATGGGGGATACACCGCACGCTATTACGGCGGCATTGCCAATCGTGGCGGTGGCTTTGGCGGGCTTTGCATTGATTGGTATTTGGCAGTTTTTGCGAGCAGGTATCGAAAGTTACCTACAAAAGCACCAAAAAGAAAAAATCATCGCCCAGCATACAGGTGAATTATAGGCTTTATTTTTTTGGCAAAATCTGCTAAGCTACCGCACCTATTATTGAGATTAAGAGTTGTTATGAAAACAAATATTATTACCAAAACCAGTCTAACTTTGGCGAGTGCCGTGTTATTTTTAAGCACGCCTGCGATTGCCACGCCATCTAATGCGTCAGTTGAAAAATTGGCAGCGGCAACCAACTACGAAGGGCTGTTTTATGAAGAAGTCATCACACCGCTTGCTATGCGTCGTATACAGCTGATTCAAAGCCTGCAGGCAGACAAAAGCCTGACCGACAAGCAACGTGAAGACGCACTCAAGACCTTTGACACCTATGCTGAAAATTTGGTCGCAAAAATCGAAACACCAGAGATGAATGACAAGCTAAAAACGGCATACATCGCCAGTGCCAAGGCGAATTTTACCCAAGCGGAAGTTGACGCACAAGTGGCATTTTATGGCAGTGCCAGTGGCAAAAGCTCCCTACAAAAACGTGATACGGTATTCGCACAATTCCTACAAGCCACCACGGCTGATGTACAGAGCATTGTAAGCACTTATGAAGAAGCCAATCTTGCCAAGATGGAAGCGGATATGAAACGAATTTTGGGTAAGTAAGCCTATTATCAAACTTAAACTCTGAATAGCAGTTTGTGGGGTGCTTTTCGCCCACTATCTCAATCAGATGATTAGCCCATCACCACTCAAAAAAAATCCGCCACTGTGCGGATTTTTGTTTGCTTGTAATTGACCGTTAGAACGTGAGCTTTGACGCTACCACTTTAAGCGATATTCGCCCCAACCACGCCATCTTTGAATTCAATCTGCACTGCCCCTTGTACGTCCTTACTGGTGATGATTTGTCCGTTTTGGCGAACGATGGCATAGCCTTGTTGTAGGGTACGCTGTGGGTGCTGGATTAGGATTAGGCTTTGTAGATATTCGCAATTTTTGCGAGCTTGGTTGATATTCGTCATGCTTTGGTTTTTGATACGCATGAGCAGACTGTCGCACAGCTGCCTACTTATTAGGACTTGGTGTTTGGCGGCGGATTGGATATTGTCAAGCTGCCTTTCGCTGTCTTTTTTGGCGTGTAGCAGCTGCTCTTTGGCATAGCGATGTACGTTATTCATATGCTCTTTGGCGGCAAGCCAGCGATTAGCGAGCAAGCTCTCAATGCCATGAATGACCTTGCTTGGCGTATCAAAGCGTGTGTGTGCCACTTCATCAAGCAGCACCGTATCACGCTCATGCCCTATGCCTACCCATACAGGTACAGGGCTTTCGGCAAGTAGGGCGGCAAGCTCATAATCATTAAGATACGCCAAATCCCCCACCGCACCGCCCCCACGAATGACGACCAACAAATCGGGCAATCCGCCAAATCGCCGCTCAAAACTCTGCAAGCCTGTGATGATACTGCTGCGAATTTCCACTGGGGCGTGATTGCCTTGAAACGTGGCGTGATGATAATAAAAATGACAAGCCCCTGCACTGTGCAGGCGGTCGGCTTCGGCACGAAAATCCCCCAAACCTGCGGCACTCTCTGGGGCAATCACTACCACGTTTTGAATGTCAAAAGGGATTGGCAGGCGTTTGTTCAGTGCAAGCAGACCATTGTCCGCAAGTTTTTTTATCATAGCTTGATAGGCTTGTGCCAATGCCCCTAAGGTGTGATTGGGGTCGATGTCGGTAACGTTGAACGAAAAACCGTATTGGGGGTGAAAACTTGCCGAGCCTTTCATCAGCACGCTTAAACCTGCGGCGAGCGGCTGCCCTGTGGCTTTTTCAAAGCGGGCGACTTTGCTTGCTTGATACCGCCACAATGTCGCACGGCAACTGGCGATAATGCGGTTGTTGTCGTCTTTTTGAGCAAGTTCAAAATAATAATGTCCGCTCTTGCTGTTTACACTTCTTAACTCTGCTTTTACCCACACTTCATGGGCAAAAGTGTCGTCTAGCACGAGCTTGACGGCATTCAGATAGTCGGCAAGCTCAAGCGTCGTGCCGTGTAATTGGTCATAAAAATCGTTCATGGTATTATTAGGTTATCCAAATGTGGGGGATTGGTATGGCGATTATTGTAACAAATTTTTGGGCAAATCATGAATTAATTTTAAACACGAGTTTTTTGAATGGTTTTGGGGA
>JAUNUB010000133.1 GCA_030538375.1 Moraxella sp.
TCGGCTTTATCAATAACCAGTTTTATCAACAAAAAGCCACGCCAACAAAAAATCATTTTTATACTCAATCGTGCTATTATAAGCCATTTTTTACTTTTAATCATGCCTTATGTCAAGCCCATTAGCAAAACCACTTTTAAAACATACGCTTAGCTTTAAAGACAAGACCCTAGACCTATCCACGCCAAAGGTGATGGGCGTGCTAAACGTTACGCCTGACTCCTTTTCGGACGGTGGGCGATTTGTGAATATTGACAACGCCTTAAAGCACTGCGAAGATATGATAAACAATGGTGTGGACATCATTGATATTGGTGGGGAATCCACACGTCCCAATGCCGCCGCCGTCAGCACCGATGAAGAGCTTAGCCGTGTTGTGCCTGTCGTGAGAGCCATTCGTAAGCACTTTGGTGATGAGATTTGGCTATCGCTTGACACCAGCAATCCTGCCGTGATGGCGGACGGTATCCATGCAGGGGCGGATATGATTAATGACGTGCGAGCTTTGCGTCGTGAGCAGGCATGCGAGACGGTGGCAGGCCTTGGCTGCCCTGTTGTCATCATGCACAGCAGGGGCGAGCCTAGCACGATGAATGACTTGGCAAATTATCAAGATGTGCTGGGCGAAGTGATTGACGAGCTTGAGACGGACATTGTGCGTGCGATGGCAGCAGGCGTGCGGCGTGATAACATCGTGATTGATGTGGGTATGGGATTTGCCAAAAACTACAGTCATCATAAAGTATTGCTTAATAATTTACACACAATCATCACGCATTTTAATTTGCCCATGCTGTTTGGGGTATCGCGTAAGCGGTTTTTGGGCGAGATTTTAAATAACATGAATTTAGAATATCTCAATAATCACACGCCAACCGACAGAGATAATATCGGCACAGCCATACACTTAATGGCAATACAGCATGGAGCAAGCATTGTGCGTGTGCATGATGTCAAGGCGATGGTACAGGTGGCAAGAATGTGGGGATTGCTGCAAAGTTGATGGCTGGGGCGGTAGGCTGTGGTGTAAGCCCAGCATTTTCATCTAGTATTTTGCCAAGCCAAAGAAATCGCACAAAACCCCTTGCAATCGATTTTAAAATTTAGTACAATACCGCCTTATTTTTTGTCCTAGTCGTGTTCGTTATCAAGTGTTGTCAAGTCGGCAGCCACGGCACACAGGTTAATCGGAGAGTGTAGATGTACGCAGTAATCAAAAGTGGCGGTAAGCAGCACCGTGTTAGCGTTGGCGAAACACTAAAAGTTGAGCTTCTAAAAGTCGAAACTGGCAGCAACATCAAAGTAGAAGATGTGCTGATGGTGGTCAATGGTGCTGATGTAAAAATCGGTCAGCCAGTTGTTGCTGGAGCAAGTGTAGAAGCCGAAGTGGTAACTCACGGTCGTGGCAAAAAAGTACGCATTGTAAAACATCGTCGCCGTAAGCACTATCACAAAGAGCAAGGTCATCGTCAATGGTATACCGAGCTAAAAATCACCGCTATCAACGCTTAATCTAATCTAGTCCAATTTGGATTGTATGCCTTGATTGCACGATTTGCAATGGGCATTTACACAGGAGATATTTCTCATGGCACACAAAAAAGCCGCAGGTTCTACTCGTAACGGTCGTGATTCTAACCCAAAAATGCTTGGTGTAAAAGTATTTGGCGGTCAAGACGTGGTCGCAGGTAACATCATCGTTCGTCAGCGTGGCACAGAGTTTCACGCAGGTGAAGGCGTAGGCATGGGTCGTGATCACACCCTATTTGCCTTGACAGAAGGTGTGGTGAAGTTTGAAACCAAAGGTCAGTTCAGCCGCCGTTATGTTTCTGTACTAGCCAAATAATCGCCAACTGATTGATTATAGTCAATTAAAATTGCAATAATACATCGTTGCCAATGTCCTTATGTACTCTTGTATACCACGAACGTTGTCGCCTTGTCTTATTTTTATTTTAATCGACTATATAAATGTAGTCATCTGTTAGCCAAAAGCCCATACGTTTATCGTAATGGGCTTTTGTGTTGTTATGATGTTTGGAGTTATCTAGGGCGTGTCTCTACTCCAACCAACATTGTTTTAATGGTCTAAAAATGGCAAAACTTTGTTGAATTGCTTGATGATATTTCAATATCATCTGCCCAATCCGCCTTGTTTTGTTGGCGGTTTCGCTTATTTTTAGCCACATTATTGAAATAGGGACACGCCCTAGCGTTATTGATTTTTTCAAACAGTATGTTAATGCCTTTTTAATTGCGGTTTGGGCTTATCTTGTCTACAATGGTGCAAAAATCACCCAAAATAAGGGAATTTGTGATGGATTTTGCTGTATCTAATGTGCTGATTGCGTTCTTGATTACCCTTGCTGCTGGCATGATGACAGTGCTTGGCAGTGCTTTGGTGTTTTTTCAAAAGACACCCAGCCCACGAGTGCTGGCATTTGGCTTGGCATTCGCAGGTGGAGCGATGGTCTTTGTGTCTTTGACGGAGATTTTTAATAAGTCGATAGGGAGTTTCACGCTTGCCAATGCGGACAAGGGCTTTAGTTATGCGACTTTTGCATTTTTGGCAGGCTTGATTGCGGTGATGTTGATGGATAGACTTATCCCCAATCCGCACGCCGCACTTGATGTCAATGACCCAAAATTCCATGACAAAAACCAAGCCTACATCAGACGCATTGGCTTGATGACCGCATTTGCGATTACGGCACACAATTTCCCCGAAGGCTTGGCAACGTTTTTTGCGACACTCGAAAGCCCTGCAGTGGGAGCACCGCTTGCACTGGCGATTGCGGTGCATAATATCCCAGAAGGCATCTCTATCGCAGCCCCTATTTATTTTGCGACACAAAACAAGGGTTTGACGGTGTTTGCTTGTTTGATTTCGGGGCTTGCCGAACCCTTGGGGGCGATATTGGGTTATTTCATTCTTATGCCGTTTATGTCTGATATGGTGTTCGGTGCGGTGTTTGGGTTTATCGCTGGGGTGATGGTATTTTTGGCATTGGACGAGCTGCTGCCTGCCGCCAAACGTTATTCCGCTGGACACGAGACAGTGTACGGCTTGGTAGGGGGCATGGTGATGATGGCAATGAGTTTGGTGTTGTTTCAGTTGTGATGTGCGTGGTGGTTGAGTGTTCAAGAGTTTATAGATACGCCCAGCATTCATCACACAAAATTCTATAGAGTAAGAAATTCAAAATTTTTCACCTAATAGAGTTTTTATAATGAAAGTTGGGTGTATTCTGCTGTGTAATTTCTCTTATATGTATCATATCAAACGGTAATCGCCTTAAACAACCACTCCAACAACAACCCTACCTGTTTAGGTTCGCCATTGTTGCCGTCTTCGGGGAATGGCATGGTATGTTTGGTGGTTTGGTAGCCACGTCTTTGGTAATATGCCAAGAGTTCTGGGCGATGGCTAAGAATAGACATGGCAAAACCGTCCAGCTGATGACTGCTTGCATGGCGAGCGGCAAAGGTTTCGACTGCGGACAGCAGTGTATTGCCAATGCCTTTGCCTTGCAGTTCTGGGGCGACAGCAAAAGTGCCGATGTAGGCGACTTTTTTGTGGTGCATGGTGGTGAATTCTACCGAGATACACGCCAATAATGCGGTATCGTCAGTCGTGTCCTTGGTAGGCGAGACAAAAACGAACAGATAACTGTTGTCTTTGTTGATAAGATTTGTCAGTTCAGAAGCGGTGGTGCGGATACCGCCAATCAGATGGGCTTCGTTCGTCCAGCCTTCGTCATTGCGATAACAGCGGTTAAGTAGCTTTTCTAGTGATGGCACATCGGCAAGTGTCGCAACTCGCAGACGAACATCATCTTTGGTTAAGTCCAATAATGTCATGGTATATTCCGTTATTTTTTGCTTATCACACTATAGTCAAATAAATTCACTTTAAGACGAGAAAAACGAGTGCAGATAGTACAAGTAGTACAGCCAGCGAGTTTGACGAAGTATTAAAGTGAATTTAAAAGACTATAATAGCGGTATCAGCACAAGGTCAAGATATTAAGCCTTGTGCTGATTAGGGGTCAAATCCATACCAAGTATGGATTATTGTTGTACCCATTGGCGGATTTTTTGGCGTTCTTCATCGCTGGCGTTGAGCCAAATTTGCATAAATGTGTCCAAGTTGCCAGCATTGGGGCGTGTTACAGGTGCAGAAACTGGTGCTGGTGCAGGCTGGTTTTGCACAGCACTGATGACACGCTGGTTTTCGCTGGCGGCATCGCTACGCCCAAATACCGAGCCAATCGCCCCAAATAGACCGCCAGTTTTTGCGGTTGCACTTTCTTGGGCGATTACCGTATTGCCTTGCATGATGGCTAGCGTGGGTGCTTTGGCATATTCTTTGGCATCGTTGTAGCGTGTTGGTTGACCGGGCATGACAAGGCGATAAGTTTGGTTGTCTGCCAAATCGGCGGTAACGGTTACATTGTCCGAACGCAGATAGTCATGGCTGTTGCCAAAGCCGACATTGTCATACAGGCGGTCGTATTTTGCGGTGATGACATGACGACCGGCAGCAAGGTTGAATTGACGCTTGAGTGGTTGCAAGGCACTTTGGGTGATGTTTTGACCATTGATGGCGGTAACTTTGATATTGTCATCGACATTTAGGGTAACGTCTGCATAGGCGGTGGTTGCACCAAGTAGAGTTAGGGCAAGAAACATTTTTTTCATAACAAGTCCTATATTTGTAAGATTGACGATGTTGTTTGCTGATAGCTTGGCACAAATAAAATCCCAGTAAAATCAAGGCTTTATCCGACCAGTCCAATCAGTCATTGACTGGCATTTATTGGCTGGTATTTATTGACTAGGGTCTGCCGACATTTCGTCTTTGTAGATA
>JAUNUB010000134.1 GCA_030538375.1 Moraxella sp.
TGCGGTGCAAACTGGTCAATCGGTGCTGGACGCTCGTGGGCAAACCAAGTCGCTAAGTTTTGAAAATAACCCAAATACCCCAAATACCGCAGCCACCAACAGCCAGCCCAGCGGTCAAACTGCCAATTATGCCACCACAAATAACACAAACGCCACAAAAACACCAACAGGCACACAATCCACCTATGTGGTGCAACGTGGCGATAGCTTGACAAGTATTGCCAATCGTGCAGGGGTGAGCGTAAAAGACATTGCTGATTGGAATCAGCTCAATCCCAACGCCACCTTGAATGCTGGTACTCGCCTTAAATTGTATGGGGCAAAGAGTGTAGCAAGCACCACCACGAGCAACGAAAACACTCGTGTACAAAGCTATATCGTGCGTACAGGGGATAACTTGACTGGTGTGGCGGCTGCCAATGGCTTGACGGTGAGCCAGTTGGCAAGCTACAACAATCTTGCCACCAATGCCAAACTCATCACAGGACAAAAGCTGTGGTTGGTGTCAGGCAAAGTGCCTGCCAACGCAAATGCTGCTGCACGCCAATCAACCAGCAATACCACCGCTTATAAAGTACAGTCTGGCGATACCTTGATTGGCATTGCAGGCAAACTTGGTGTTACCACCAACGACATTGCAGAACTGAATAACTTTGAGAGTAATGCTAAGCTAATCACAGGGCAGACCATCAAAGTCCCTGCTAGCAAGACGGCACTGCAAGCCAAGCCGAATACACCCAGCAAATACACCGTTGCTGCTGGCGATACTTTGACAGGCGTGGCAGCCAAGCACGGCGTATCGGTTGCAGATTTGGCAGCGGCAAACAATCTATCAACCAATGCCAATCTTATTCGTGGCAAGAGTCTAACCATTCCTGCAGATAATACAGCTACTGGCACAAGTCAAGCCGCCAAAACGCCAAGCAATAGCGGCAAGACCATAAGCAATACAGAAAGCTACAAGGTAAAAGCAGGCGAAAATTTAACCGTCTTGGCAGCAAAATATGATGTGTCTGTTGCTGACCTTGCCCGCACAAACAATTTGGCGAATAATGCCCAGTTGAGAGCAGGGCAGACCATCAAAGTGCCAAAACTTACCACCACGCATAGCGTCAAGTCTGGTGAAAATCTTAACAGTTTGGCAAAACGCTATGGTATCAGCACGGCAGAGCTTGCTAAGATGAATGGTCTAAAAGCAACAGACAAACTAAAAATTGGACAAAAATTAACCGTGCCAAATCGTTAGCTTGGATTGAATTATACCCACAAAAAAGCAAAAATCTGTGATGGATTTTTGCTTTTTTGTGGGCTTCTTTTTTGATTGACTGCCTTGATTGATTGCTGTGAAGATTGGGCGTGTCCAACCTTATCAATCAATGATTTTCCTTGGCGTGATTTAGGGTGTATTTGGGGATTTCGATGGTGAGATTTTCATCGGCGACGATACATTGACAAGATAGGCGAGAATCTGGCTCTAGCCCCCAAGCACGGTCGAGCAAATCCCCTTCGATGTCGTCCATTTCTGCAAGGCTATCAAAGCCTTGACGCACGATGACATGACAAGTGGTGCAAGCCTTGGACATATCGCAAGCATGTTCGATTTTTATGCCACGCTCCAGCAAGCCTTCGCACAAGTTTTCACCTTCATTGAGTTCGACAGTTGCCCCTTGTGGACAGATTTCATGATGGGGGAGCAGAGTTACGGTTACCATAGTATTCACTTATTTGATGTTGATAAAAAACTTGAGTTGGTTTATTGTGCTTAAAATGATTATTGCCAGTCGCTGGTTTTAGTGCCAGACAGGGCTTGCTTGACGTTTTGATTCATGATGATGGACGCAAATTCATCACTAAATGGCTTGAGTGCTGACACGGCTTTGTCCAGTTCGGCTTTGGTATGGCTGTCAATGGCTCGTTTGACGACATGAATGTGATTTTGTAGGGTGTTTTTTGTATCATCTGCCAGTAGATGACCAAATTCTGCAAGGGCGGACGACAACGCCAAAATCTCTCGTTCGGCTTCTACCTTGGCTTCGATAAGCATACGGTTGTCTCTGTCGGCTTTGGCATGGACAAAGCCTGCTTTTAGCAGCTGTTCTTGTTGGGCTTCGCTTAGCCCATAGCTTGGCACGACATCGATTTGACTGCTGACCGCTGTAGTGGTTTCCATGGCGGATACGGTGAGTTGTCCATTAGCGTCAATGCTGAATGTAACTTCAATGCGTGCCAATCCAGCTTTCATGGGCGGAATGCCATACAATTCAAAGCGTGCAAGACTTCGGCAATCTGCCACGGTGTCTCGCTCGCCCTGCACCACATGAATGACCATGCCAGTCTGTCCGTCTCGGTGCGTGGTAAAAGTTTGGCGACGTGCCACAGGAATAGGGGTGTTGCGTGGAATAATAACTTCGGTCAAGCCGCCCATAGTCTCAAGCCCCAAGGATAAAGGGGTAACGTCCAATAAAAGCAGGTTGTTATCCGTCTTATTCATCAGCTGATGGGCGACAGTGCTTGCCCCCAATGCCACGACTTCATCGGGATTGAGCGTGCATAATGGTGCTTTGTCAAAAAAATCTTGTACAGCTGTACGGATAATAGGCATACGAGTAGAACCACCTACCAAAACAATCTCGTCCAATGCCAGCTTGCTAAGTTTTGCGTCTGCCAGCACTTGTTCGCAGATTTGCAAGGTGCGTGTGATGACAGGTTGGCAGATTTGGCTAAGTGTGCGTGTATCTAGGGTGATTGCCATTGGCGTGCCGTCAATCTCAAGGTCGATGGCAACTTCATCGGCTTGGCTTAGGGCTTGCTTATAAGATTTGGCAAGTTTGGCAAGGTGTGATTTGGTTTTGGCATGAATGGTTTTTGGGTCGAGATTGACGGATTTGATGAGCCAATTGGCGATGAGTCTGTCTATGTCATCACCGCCCAAGGCACTGTTGCCCCCTGTGGCAAGCACTTCAAACACGCCATCAGTCAAGTGCAAGACAGACACATCAAATGTACCACCGCCCAAATCATAGATAAGATAAGTCCCAGCTTGTGCGGATTTATCCAGTCCGTAGGCGATGGCGGCGGCGGTCGGTTCATTCAGCAGTCGAAGCACGGTCAAGCCTGCTGCTTTGGCAGCGTCTTTGGTGGCACTGCGTTGAGCTTCGTCAAAATAGGCAGGCACGGTAATTACCGCTCCTGCGATACTGTCAGCTGGCAGGGCGGTTTTGGCGTGATTGTACAAGTGTGCCAAGATATGAGCGGAAGTCTCCACAGGGGACTTCTCACCTTGTGCGGTGATGAATGCAGGCATGGTGTCGCCATCGCCAGCCAAGCTGTATGGGTGAGAAAATTTAATATCCCCAATGGCTCGCCCCATAAATCGCTTGGCAGAGATGATGGTATTTGTGCTGTCATCAAACGCCAAAGCTGCCGCCCCCACCACAGGAGCGTCTGCCTTATCACCATAATAAACCACAGACGGTACAAGTGTAGTTTCACCAAATGGCAGTACTTCGGCACGTCCAGAACGTACCACACCCACCAAGGAATGCGTCGTACCCAAGTCAATGCCTAGCGCATACTTGGCTTGATGGGGGGCTTTGGTTTGATTGGGTTCGCTGATTTGAAGTAAAGACATGGTTCGCTTATCAGATTGTGGCTAGGTGCTGACTGTTGATAAGACAGGACACGCTTGGCTGTGAAATTGAATATTTGTTATGTTTTGTGATGATTGCTGGCTGTTGTCTCGTTAAATTCAAACGTACAAATCATCATCACTGTCATTGTTGGCTTGGTGCATGAGTTTGTCTTGCACATCGTCTTGTAATTTGCCCAAAAATTGCAGCTTTTGAGCAAAGGCTTTGGCATTGTCCCAATCTTGAGCCTTGTAACTTTGGCAAAAAGATTGGGCGGTGCGTTTGATAAAGGTATCAACTTCGTCAAGCAAGATGAGCAAGTCCGCCTTGTCATCACACTCATCAAGACGAATACGAATGTCCATCATCTCGTCCAAAAAATCCAAATCATTGATGGAATTGGTGAGATTGATGTCGTGTCCGCTTAGTTGCAGCAGATGAATGGCACGATTGTCATCACGGTACAGCATGTTAAAGGCATGATTAATCAACGCAGACTGTCTGTCATCGCCTGCAGTGTTGTCTGGGTGATATTGTTTTTGAAGTGCCAAAAATTTTTCTTTGAGCAAGGTTTTGTCTGTATCAAAGCTGATAGGCAAATCAAACAACGCAAAAAAATTATTGTTCATCTTGTTATTCATCTTGTTTTATTCGTTATGGACTATTGGGAATAAAGTTACACGGTAAAAGATTCGCCACAGCCGCATTCGCCTTTTTTGTTGGGATTGTTGAACTTAAAGCCAGAATTCAAGCCTTCGGTAACAAAATCCATCTCAATGCCATCAAGATACACAAGGCTTTTTGGGTCGATGAACACACCCACGCCATAGCTGTCAAAACGCAAATCTTCGGAATTGACATCGTCCACAAACTCAAGCACATACTGCAAGCCAGAACAGCCTGCCGTCTTAACCCCCACACGAATGCCTTCGCCATGTCCACGATTATCCAAAAATTCTTTGACGTGTGTTGCCGCTTGCTGGGTAAGGGTAATCATGATGGTCTCTCTTGATTGTGAAGTTTTGGTTTGTTGCTAAATATGGTATTTTTAGAGCGTTAAATGCCACTATTCTAATCTAAGTTGGTCTAATCTAA
>JAUNUB010000011.1:0-6637 GCA_030538375.1 Moraxella sp.
AATATCCGCCATAGCACAAATAGCACAGCAACAACATGAAAGATAATACCAATCCACCAAATAGGCACAGTCAGCCCAACAGCAAGGCACACCAAAAATCCAGCACCTGCTATCCAGTCATGACGCTTGCCATTTAACATATCCGCACGCAATGCTTGCAGTTCTCGAAGTTCGCTGTCTTGTCTTGCACCAAGTGCGGCTAGAGATTGCAGGCTTTGATTGACAAGTCTTGGTACATCGGTGGTGGACAGCAGCAGCTCTGGCAGTTTGCTACGAATGTCTTCTAGGTTGCTGATGGGGTCAAGCTGGTCTTTGACCCATGCGGTGAGTATCGGCTTGGCAAGCGACCAAATGTCAAGTGCTGGATACAGCTCACGCCCAAGCCCTTCTACATGCACCAAAGTCTTGAGCAGCAACATCAGCTGCGGCGGTATGCTCATGCGGTGGCGACGTGCAATGTTCAAAATCTCAAACAATATGCCTGCAAAGTCCAGTTCGCTCATCGGTTTGGATACCATGGGCGATACAGTGCGTGCCATATCCTTGATAAGGGCGTGCTTGTCCGTTGATGGCGGTATCCAGCCAGCTTGGGCGATAATATCAACCAGCGTGCCATAGTTGCCATTCATCACGGATAGCAGCATACGAGCGACGATAAGCTGGTCATCTTTTGACAGCTCGCCCATGATGGCACAGTCTAGTCCGATATAACGTGGCTGGGCGACCGCTTCGCCATTGGGCAGCGTCTCCACAAAGATATTGCCCGGATGCATGTCTGCATGAAAAAAATTGTCTCGAAATACTTGGGTAAAAAATATCGTGAGCCCATTTTTGGCAAGGGTTGCCCTGTCATAATTCAGCTTATCAAAAGTGTCGGTGTGCGAAATCGGCACGCCAAAGATTCGCTCCGAGACCATGACCGATTTATTTGCCATGTACACTTCAGGCACATAGATGAGCCGTGAACCTGTGAAGTTATTACGCATTTTGGTGGCGTTGGCGGCTTCTAGGGTTAAGTCCAGCTCATTAAGCATAATTTGCCGATAGTCTTCGACAATGGCAATGATATGCACAGCTCTGGCGGCTTCGATACGAGCCGACACCCAGTTGGCTAATTCTCTTAGCAATTCAAAGTCCGCCACAATGCCGTCTTTTAGATTGGGGCGAGTAACTTTAACCACGACTTCTCGCCCATCGTGCAGGCAAGCGGTATGCACTTGGGCGATACTGGCGGCGGCAAGGGGCGTGTCATCAAAACGTGCAAACAGTGTTTCAATCGACTGTCCAAGCCCTGTTTTGGGGTGTTCAATCTGCTCACGTGCTGTAGCAATGTCAAAAGGAGCAACTTTGTCTTGTAATAATGCCAATTGCTCAATGATGGCAGGAGGCAATAAATCCGAGCGTGTCGAGAGCAGTTGCCCTAATTTCAAAAACAGCGTACCCATCTCTTCTAGGGCGAGCTTGATACCCAGTGGGTTGTGCGTGCGTCCCATGCTGGCAGGGTGCAGACGGATAAGCCGTGCAATGGGAGCGAATGCTGGCATATGCTCAAAATGCGTATCAAGGCGATATTTGGCGGCGATACGGTAGAGTGTGCGTAGGCGTTTTTGGTAAGAGATGAGCATGGTGGTATTGGGTTATTGGTGGGTTGAGTGGGTATGGACTTGATTTTTGGCGTGCTGCAGTTGCTCTTTTAATTGCTGAATTTCGTGTTGTTGTTGGGCGATTTGTTGGCTTAATGCGTCCAGCTGCTGAGTTTTTTGGTTGATGGACTGATTGAGTGCGTTGTCGTTGGGCTGAATGATATTAATGATATTTAAGTGAGTAAGTGTATTTTTTAGATGTTCAAAAAAGTTGTTAGCTGCGGCAGTAGCCGTACTTGCATTTGTATTTGTATTCGTGGAAGTGGCAAAGATGTCATGCAACAAGGCTTGTGCGTCCAGCACAAAACTTGGCAAGACACTACCAAGCAAATAGTGCGTATCAATGAACACTTGACTGTCTCCAATGATATTTAGCTTATCTGGGTCGTCAATGGACTGTTTGAGCAGTTCAATCAGCTCACCAATACCAGCGATAGACAGTGTGCAGTCAGGTGGTGCGATGGTTTGTATACCTTGGGGTTCAAAAATTTGTTGTTTGATGGGTTCAAAGCGTACATGGGCGTTGTCGATTTGCTGATTTAGGGTGTTTAAATCACCACAAAACAATATATCGAACGCCAGCATATTCTCTGTGGTATGGGCTGGCGTATCGGCTTTATGAATAACAAGACGCAAAACCTTGCCAAGCAAAGGGGCAAACGCCGTCTTGGCAAGCGGACTTGTGTCGATGGCGACATTGACAAGACGTTCCAGTCCTGCCAAGGCAAGCACGGCAATCACGACCCTTACCCCTTACCGTGCCTTAAAACCACGATGTACCGCCACGATACCACCTGTCAGATTGTGATAATCGCAATTGACAAAGCCTGCTTGCTCCATCATCGCCTTTAACGTGGTTTGGTCTGGGTGCATACGAATGGACTCCGCCAAATATTGATAGCTGTCAGCGTCGTTCGCCACGAGCTTACCCATGAGTGGCAAGGCGGTGAATGAATATAAATCATAAGCCTTGGATAGTGGCTCAAACACAGGCTTTGAGAACTCCAGCACCAGCAAACGCCCACCGGGTTTAAGTACACGGTGCATGGATTCTAGGGCTTTTTGTTTGTCGGTAACGTTACGCAGTCCAAAGCTGATGGTTACCAAATCAAAACTCTCATCATCAAATGGGGTGAGCGTCTCGGCATTGGCAAGCACAAAATCCACATTGCTACAGCCTGCATTAATCAAGCGAGTGCGACCAACTTCAAGCATGGCTTCGTTGATGTCGGACAAGACAACCTTGCCAGTACGACCTACCGCACGGCTAAATGCCTTTGCCAAATCGCCTGTACCGCCTGCGATGTCTAGCACCTGCTGACCTGTACGCACACCTGTTAGGCTGATGGCGTAGCGTTTCCACAGACGATGAATGCCAAAGCTCATCAAATCATTCATGATGTCGTACTTTGTGGCGACAGAAGTAAATACTTCGGCAACTTTGGCTTGTTTTTCGTGGCTGTCAATGGTCTGATAGCCAAAATGCGTGGTCTCGCCCACGTTGTCAGAATAGCTGTCACTAGGTTTGTTCTGCACTTCGCTGGCTGGCGTTTGCATGGCGGCTTGCCCTTGGGGTCTGCCTGTGGGAAGGATATTGGCGTCCAAAAAATCAGTCATGGTGCTTCACTTATATGCTGGTAAAAATATTGTGGTGGTAAAATAGGGTGTGCCGAGCGTTTATTACGCAAAACCGTGTAAGCTAAGAGTTTAGGCTAAAAAGCTCTATTGTTTTTGGTTAAAAGCTGTCTTTTATGTTTTGTTTTACAGTAATCAAAATACTTTGCTCAAAAATGTCTTATCATACCACAAATGACGGTTTTTTAAATGATGGTTTTGTTTTTTGTGAGCGAATATTTTTATGGATAGAAATTAAGGTGCTTAGTGTTGATGAATGTTATTGTCTACAGATTGTCATCAATCATGGATATAAGCAGCATAAAAATGGTGCAAATTTAAACCAAGTGCACATTATTAACCTTAATTAATAAGTTGTAAATATCTGCTGAATTATCAAGCAGTTAAATAGTTTTTTAAGCAAAAAATGCAAAATTTTTTCGGAAAAATTATGACAAAATGATGACAATTGTATGACAAAATTGTCATTTTTAACTATATTTTTGCATAAGGTGAAAATTCATTGACAATGCAGAAATATTGTCGATAATAAGTACTAATTTTAGCAACGATAGGTTTTTTATGCCACTTAACACAACCAAACAGAATACTCCACTGGTCGGCAGCATCTTTTTTGGGCTGATGTTGGTTATTGCCAGCATTTACTTTGTTTATTGGGGATTGGATTATACCAATTACAATCAGATTGTTTTGTTTTTGATTGCGTCATTTTTTGGCGTGTTCATGGCGTTCAACATCGGCGGTAATGACGTTGCTAACTCGTTCGGTACATCTGTAGGTGCTGGCACGTTGTCTATCACACAAGCACTGGTTGTGGCGGCGATTTTTGAAGTGTCAGGAGCGGTACTGGCAGGTGCGGCGGTAACAGATACCATTCGTAGTGGTATTGTGGATATTTCTGACCTTGGTGTGTCTGCCGATCAGTTTATTTATTTGATGTTGTCCGCACTGGTTGCGGCGGCATTTTGGCTGTTGTTTGCAACCAAAAAAGGCTTGCCAGTCTCTACCACACACGCCATTATCGGCGGTATCGTCGGTTCGTCTATTGTGCTCGGCATTAGTGTTGGTGGGACGGATTTGGCATTTTCAACCGTTAAGTGGTCAAAAATCGTAGAAATTGCGGTGTCTTGGGTAGCGTCTCCTGTATTGGGCGGTCTGATTGCTTATATCCTGTACAGTATCATCAAAAAGAATATTTTGGCGTACAACGATAAGATTGAAGTACAAGTCAAAGAGCTAAAGGTGCAAAAAAAATCTCTCAAACGTGCCCAAAAAGAGCATTTTGACGGCTTATCCGAGACGGACAGATTGTCCTATACGAGCGAGCTGGTGCGAGACCAAGACGCCTATCAAGACGAAGACTGTAAGCGAGAAGAGTTGGAGACGGATTATTATCGCAATCTGTTTGACATCGAACATCGCCGTGGCAGTATCGACACCCTAAAAGCCCTAAAAACATGGGTACCACTTATCGCAGCACTGGGTGCGGTGATTATGACATCGATGGTGGTATTTAAAGGGCTAAAAAATACAGGCATTCATCTATCGCTTGTCGAAGCGGTGCTGGTGATGGGTATGATTGGGGCGATGGTGTGGCTCACCGCATTCATTTATACCAAGACTATCCGTGGTAAGCACAAAGAAGATTTGGGCAAAGCGACTTTCATCATGTTTAGCTGGATGCAGGTGTTTACAGCGTGTGCCTTTGCCTTTAGTCATGGCTCAAATGACATCGCCAATGCGGTCGGTCCGTTCGTGGCGATTATGGACGTGATTCGCACAGGGGCTATCGAAGCCAAGGCAAGCGTGCCTGCACCTGTTATGCTTACCTTTGGTGTGGCATTGATTGTGGGTCTGTGGTTTATCGGCAAAGAAGTAATCCAAACCGTTGGTACGAATTTAACCGAAATGCACCCAGCGTCAGGTTTTTCGGCAGAACTTGCGGCGGCGGCTGTGGTGATGGGTGCGTCCAGCCTTGGTATTCCTGTATCTAGTACGCATATTCTCGTGGGTGCGGTACTCGGTATTGGCTTGGTGAACAAAAACACCAACTGGAAGCTCATGAAGCCTATTGGCTTGGCGTGGGTGATTACTTTGCCTGTGTCGGCACTTATCAGTGCAATCGCCTTTACCGTCTTGACGAATGTGTTATAATTAAGTCAAAATGAGTTTTTGAACTGGAAATAAGTTTGGCTTATTTCCAGTTTTGTTTTACTTTACTTTTATTTTACGTTGTATCGTGATAAGGGTTTGATTTGTACTGTTTGTATTTTCTAAATCATTCCGCCATGTGTTAAACGCTACAAGTCTGTTCGCAAGCAAAGTATCGTCTGTTATTCGCCCTTGTTTTTGCCTTACAATAAATTTGTTTGACTTGCAATAATTGTCAAAATTTTGTAGAGTGTTTTTTTTATTGAGAGTATTATGGAAAAAATTCATATTCAAACCGCCAAACCCAGCCAAAAAGCCAAAAAAGCCTTGATTTGGATTGACCTTGAGATGACAGGGCTTGATACCATGAATGATGAAATCATCGAGATAGCAACCATTGTTACCGATGATGATTTAAACATTCTTGCCGAAGGTCCTGTGATTGCCATCAAGGTGTCTGATGTGGTGTTAAATGGCATGGACGACTGGAATAAAAACCAGCACGGACAGTCAGGGTTGATTGACCGTGTACGCCGCAGCAAGACAACGCTGGCACAAGCAGAAGCTGCCACCATTGACTTTTTAAAAAAATGGGTGGACGCTGGTATTTCTCCGATGTGTGGCAATTCTATCTGCCAAGACAGGCGTTTTTTGGCACGGCAAATGCCAGAGCTGGAGCGATATTTTCATTATCGCAATTTAGACGTGTCTAGCGTGAAAGAGTTGTGCTATCGCTGGCGGTCTGATATTGCGTCAGGTTATCAAAAAGGCGGTGCTCACTTGGCGTTGGACGATATAAGGGATTCCATTCGTGAATTGCGGTATTATAAGGCGAATTTTTTTAAGCTGCTGGAACAATAAAATTTTTGAAACAATCACCCCCTAAAGTGCATGACTTTAGGGGGTGATTTGTATTTATGGTCTTTTAAACGCTGTTTACTGTCTCGCTAATTATACCGAATTCACTCGTTTTGCATAAAGCCGCCACGCAATATCGTGGTTTATTTGGACGGTGCGGTACTGCGTTCACGATAAATACGCTGCTCAGCTTCTTTCAAAAACTCTTCTTTGCTCATGGGTTCGCTGGTAGGAGCAGGTGGGGTGGATTGTGCTGCGTTGTTATCAGTTTTGGCGGTTGTGCTGCTTGGTGATACGGCTACTGTCTCGGCTGTATTTTGTGCTGCTGTGTTTTGTACTTCTGGGTTTTG